>CAYVEO010000009.1:4512-6378 GCA_964449965.1 uncultured Planctomycetia bacterium | reverse complement strand
GTGTACCATCCTACGACCACTGACTCAAGCCGTTAGGTTTGAAAAAATCATGCATTTTAAGATGAGATGTCCAGAGTGTCAAAAGCCACAATCCAGATGGGTTTTCACGCGCTGGTCCAACCTTGGCAAAGGGATGGCTTCAACTGGTATATGCCCGTATTGCGGTTGTCGTTTTCGTCTCGCCAGATACGGCTGGTGGATGGTTGCAACACTGTCGATGATCGTGGAGCCAATTATTGTGCTTTTTCTCGTAGACCATCGAGTTCTACGCCTGGAGCAGATACGCGTAATTACTTGGATAGTGATGGGAGTGTGGGTACTCATGTCCCTTTACCTCTTCCCTTACCTTTGTGAACTGGATGTGGAAACCAACGAGAGAGAAAACTTGTAAAAACCTAACCAATCACTGCACCCGACCAAAAAACTGGCGCTTTTTGGTGGGTGAGTTCTATCGTTAGATAGGAGAAATTATGGCAAAAAATTACAAAGAGATAATTAACAAATTTCAGAATGCATCAAAGAGAATACAAGAATACTTTCCGGATTTTATAACACTTGTTAATTCGTATAAATGGGAGGTGTCAGTCAGTTATATTTTTTCTAGAATTGAATATGTAAAACACCTTACTATTTACTGTGGTATAGTAAAATTGCATAAATGCGAAGCTAAATTAACTTGGAAAATGGTTAACAACGAATATATGTCAAGAACACGTTTTAAGGAACTTTTCGAAATTGTATTTGACAAGAAAATACAAGAAACAATAATGAATAAATTAGAAAAAGGAGAGCGAATAAGAGATAAAATAATGCACGGAAAGGATCTGAACGACGCGGAAATTCGAGATGGGCTTGTAAACACTATCGATTTTATAATTGAATTTAATGACTATATCTTTGAACTTGCACGATTTAGGCCGTTCGGTAGCCAAAGAGGCTTTAATGCTGGAGCAATCAATAAACTAGATAAATCTACAACTAGCTGGGTACTTAAAGGAATGGGAATACCTAAGAAAAATATCTAACAAATTAATACAGCGGAATTTGCCTCCGGCAAATCCGCTGATTTCAATGTTCGCCTGATAGAAAGGAAAAAGATGAATTGGAACAGCTACTTCGCGATGATGGGGGACTGGAAGCGGCTTCCCGCATACAAAGCTGAGCCGAGAATCGACAGCCTTGTTGGGTTCTTCTTGCCAGACATGGCAACGGACTATTGCCACGACAAGATAGTCGGAATTATCCCAGAACTCCCGATACGACTCGCGACGGTTAAGCCACAGCACGAAGGGACGACATATGCCGACAAGTCCTACAAGGTTGACTTTTACTTGCTTGGCGTCTCAGACACTAACTACTTCGTGGAATTCAAGACGGACTCTGGTTCACGCAGGGAAAAGCAGGATGCATACCTGGACGAAGCGAAAGACAAGGGGATGGCGGCAATCATCGGTGGCATCACCAGAATTGCATCAGTGAGTTCCTACAAACAGAAGTACGGCCATCTGATCGCAAAGCTGACGGGCTTGGGATTAATCAACGAGAATCGACAATACACTGGTAAGGGTGATGTGATCGAAATCATCTATGTTCAACCGCGACGTAAAGAAGACGATACGAGAAGTGTTATTGACTTCGGTTGGATATCCAACTGGCTGACCGTTAAATATGGGCAAAGCGATTACGAGGCTACTCTATCGAAAACGCTGTCGCATTGGTCAAATGACTGACAACGGAAAACTCAAAGAGGCGAACAATGCCATGCACACGTATTGCGAACCCGCGGCGGGTTCGCAAACGGTGATGGCCGACGTTGAGCCGACGCTTCGCATCGGCTCAACGGACGGCGTCTGTTCCCAACCGCTT
>CAYVEO010000009.1:0-4502 GCA_964449965.1 uncultured Planctomycetia bacterium | reverse complement strand
GATGACAATCGATCCGCCAAGTAAACTTGTCGGCTCGCTTGCATCTCAGCCGCCGTTCGTTAGATGGAGATAAACCATGATGAAAATACAATATGAATCTACAGTTGATGAAAAGGTTGATGTTCAGATGCGTTTTTTAGGAACATCCAAAACTGCAAAGAAATGGAAGTTGCAGGAATTAATATGGGCTCCTTTACTATTTATTGGTTTTTATTTGGGTATTCCAGATGAACAGAATATAAAGCTAATTTTTGCTTTTCTATCAAGTATAATCTTCATAATTATTTATTTATGTTCTTACAAAGGAATAATAAAGAGAAGAACTAAGAAACTTATTATTGAGCAATTAGGTACTGATAAGCCTATTCCAAGTGAATATGAATTTAATGAAGAAGGATTGATATTTAGGCAAATGGGTACCGAAATCAAATTCAATTGGAATAGTGTCAAAGAGATAAATGAAAATGATAAGGATATTGAATTTATAATAGATAGAGGCGGAATAGCAATTATCCCAAATAGAATATTTTCTACTGTTGATCAAAAAGAAGAATGGTTGAAATTTGCGAAGAGCAAAACAGGAATCATTAACAAATCATTGCACTTGCCTTGACAAACGAATTAGAATATGATAAAATATAATTGAATACAAAAGAATAAGGAGGTTTAAAATGTCCAAGGTAATAACATTACGGTTATCAGATGAAGAATATAAAGAAATATCAGGGGTAGCTAGAATAGAACATCGCCCCATTTCCAACTTCATCACAATGGTGGTTCTCAAAGATATAGAAGAATCTTACTTTATAGACCCTATTGAGATGGCACAGATAAAAACAGACAAGAAACTCCTGGGAAAAATGAAAGCAGGACATAGCGATGTCAAAAAGATGAAAGGCCGATTCATTGACTAATTTCAGAATATTTGAAACGTCCCAGTTTTTAGAAAATCTCGAAGAGGAACTCGGCAATCAAAAAGAACGTATAAAACAAAAACTTGCAGGTTACGTCTATCCTCAATTAAAACAACAACCTTATTTTGGCAAGAACATAAAAAAATTAAGAGATTATACACCTGAAACATGGCGGTACAGGATAGGTGGTTATAGATTCTTCTACGAAATCGACGATCGCAGGAAAATCGTCTTCATGATATCGGCTGATAATCGTGCAGATGCTTACTAACGACAATTAAATAAAACTATCTTGTTGGTCGAAGACGAAGAAAACATAAAATCCCGCCTTGCTGGATTAGGGTATGTAGAATGAGCAATTCAGGAAAAGTGAGAATTTTGCTTGACTTTATTTAAAGATATGATACAATCAAAACATGAGGAGGTGAGGGAATATGGGTTGCGGAACATGCGGGGCTTCAAAGGGGACTAAGAAGGGCGGCAAGAAGAAAAAGGGGAGCAAGAAGTAATAACTTATTAATCTTCAACAGCAGGACCTTTAGGTCAAATGGTTTTCGGACAAAATCATCTGCACCTGTTTTTTGTTTTAAATAACCTTCGTCATATTCGGTATTCTGGGCTATACCGGTCTGGATAATAACAGGTATATTACAGAATCGTTGGTCATTCTTAATCATAGAACAAAGACTGAATCCGTCCACGTCAGGCATCATAACGTCCAGAATAATTAAACTTGGCCGGTGGTTCTCTATTCTGTCTAAAGCCCCTTTTGCATCTAAGGCGGTAATAACCTCAAAATCCTTCTGCTCTAACAGGCGTTTTAAAGTATTCACAATCTCAATTTCATTATCCACTACCAGTATCTTTTTCTTTTCCATATCAATCCCAATTATAGCACTTTCCCATTTTATGTCAAGGACTTTTTCATTGACAGAGGAGAGATTTTATAGTATTATAAATTTATGATTAGACCTGTGTATTATCCATCTAAGAAGGAATTTACAGAAAAGGCAAAGAAGGGCAATCTTATACCTGTCTATAGGGAGATGTTGGCCGATTTAGAGACACCGTTATCTGCCTTTATGAAGATAGACAAAGACAGTTACTCCTTCCTGCTGGAATCCGTAGAAGGCGGCGAGAAGATAGCGAGATATTCCTTTTTAGGGACTAATCCATCTATTATCTTTAAGAGTAAAGGCAAGAGGATAGAGATTATCAGGGGAAAGAAAAAGGAATCGTTCATCACTGATAAAGACCCTGTCTTTGAACTAAAAAATCTGATGAAGGGGTATAGGTTTGTCCCTGTGAAAGGGTTGCCGAGGTTTTGCGGCGGGTTTGTAGGTTACATGGGATACGACGTGGTCAGGTTCTTTGAAAAACTGCCTGAAATGGGATTGGATGACCTGAACCTGGAAGATTCTATATTTGTCCTGACAGATACGCTGTTGATATTTGACCATGTTTATAAACGTTTAAAAATAGTCTCTAATGCCCATGTGACAGGGCGGGCGGAAAGCGCATATGATGAGGCGATGGATAAGATTGAAAAGATTGTCCACAGACTCAAGTCCCCTCTTCCTGTTAGATTATCAGAAAAGGGCGATTCAAGAAAATCTTCCTATCATCTGAAGGCAAAGATAAAATCAAATCTCACACTTAGACAGTTCAAGGAAATGGTACTGAAGGCGAAGGAATATATCAAGGCAGGCGATATAATTCAGACTGTTTTATCACAGAGGTTTGAGATGAAACTCAATGTCATGCCTATAGACGTATATCGGGCATTACGGACTATAAATCCTTCCCCCTATATGTTCTATTTAAAATATGATGACCTGTTCTTAATAGGTTCTTCTCCTGAGATTATGGTGCGGTGTGAGGATAACAACGTAGAGGTGAGACCTATAGCAGGCACAAGGCCAAGAGGTAAGGATGCAAGAGAAGATGAGAGGTTAATGAAGGAACTCCTTTCTGATGAAAAGGAACGGGCAGAGCACATCATGCTCGTGGACCTCGGCAGGAATGATGTGGGCAGGGTATGCGGATACGGCACTGTTAAAGTGCCTGAATTGATGACGATAGAGCAGTATTCGCATGTGATGCACATAGTTAGTGATGTCGTGGGGAAACTATCACGCGGGAAGGATATATTTGACGTCGTAAGGGCGGCATTTCCTGCCGGGACAGTTACGGGTGCACCAAAGGTAAGGGCTATGGAGATAATTGACGAATTAGAGACGACTAATAGGGGTCCTTATGCAGGTTGTGTGGGATACTTCAGTTTTTCAGGTAACCTTGATACGTGCATTACGATACGGACGATACTAATCAAGGGAGACAGGTGTTACGTTCAGGCAGGTGCGGGCATAGTAGCAGATTCAGTTCCGGAGAAGGAATACAGGGAGACTATCAACAAATCCAAAGGGATGCTCAAGGCAATAGAGATGGCAGAAGAGGGGTTATAAAGATGATACTCATTATAGATAACTATGATTCATTTACCTATAATCTCGTCCAATACATAGGGGAGTTAGGGGCGGATTTAAAGGTTTTCAGGAATGACAGGATAGATATTGAAGGGATTGAGAAATTATCAAACCTTGAAAAAATTGTTATATCACCTGGTCCGTGCAGCCCTAAGGAGGCAGGCATATCTAATGACGTTATAAGGGTATTCAGCGGAAGGGTTCCCATACTCGGGGTATGTTTAGGCCACCAATGTATGGGATACGTATTTGGCGGAGATGTAGTCCGGGCAGACAGGCTAATGCATGGCAAGACCTCTCTTATTTACCATGATGGCAAGACGATATTTGAAGGTATAGAGAACCCATTTGAGGCGACGAGGTATCATTCGCTCCTTGTCCAGAGAGATACCCTGCCAGGGTGTCTTCAGATAACAGCAGAGACTAAAGAGCACGAAATCATGGGGATCAAACACAAGGACTTCCCTGTATGGGGTGTGCAGTTTCATCCTGAATCTATATTGACGAAACCAGGTAAAAAACTCCTGGCGAACTTTTTGCAGTACGGGAAAGATTCTTCGGCTTCGCCTCAGAATGACATAAAGAAATGTCATTAACAACCCCGGTTTTGTTCTTATTATTTAATCGTCCGGATACGACCTTAAGGGTATTTGATTCAATACGAAAAGTCAAACCTGCAAAACTTTACGTAGCTGCTGATGGTCCAAGGGAAAATAAGGCGGGTGAGGCTGAAAAATGTCAGGAGACGAGAAGCATAATAAGACAGATTGACTGGAAATGCGATGTCCATACACTTTTCAGGGAGAAGAATTCCGGGTGCAAGAAGGCAGTGAGTTCATCAATAGATTGGTTTTTTGAAAACGTGGAAGAAGGCATCGTTTTAGAAGACGACTGCTTACCTGACGAATCATTTTTCTGGTTTTGCCAGGAATTGTTAACAAGGTATAGAGATGATAACAGGATTATGCATATTGGCGGGACTAACTTCCAATCCGGACAGGAAAGGGGCGAAGGAAGTTATTATTTCTCAAGGTATAGTCATATCTGGGGCTGGGCAAGCTGGAGACGGGCATGGAAGTATTATGATGTAGAAATAAAAAGC
>CAYVEO010000008.1:43263-58034 GCA_964449965.1 uncultured Planctomycetia bacterium | reverse complement strand
CCTCTTTGTAATCTCATTTTCCTTATTCAGAACAGTCCTGTATATGCCAGACAACTCCTTGATAGCAGCGAGTTCCTTTTTCTTATCAATCAGCATCCTGTCCATAGACCTTATCTCTTTTTTTGCAGGTATAATTCTGTATACAATCAAGAATAGAATAGACAGAATTGCTAATGCAATACTTACAACTACTTTTTCCCTATAGGTAATTTTCATCCCTTTGCCTTACTTAACCTGATAGATAAATTGAAATCCACGCTTTCAGAACTGGGGTCCTTGTGCGCCCCTTCATCTTTGATATTGACAAAATAAAGTGAACTTGCAAGCCCGCGTTTCAGCCTTTCTAAACTCTCGTATGAATCTGCCTTTCCTGAAATCCTTAACCCCTCCTCCCCTATGGTAATATCCCTTATGTCAATCTTTAATCCCCTCGGGGTCTTCATGCTTAATTCGTATAGGACATCTAAAGGAGAAGGGGTGCCTTCTTCAAGGTATCTAAAATATGCCAGTTTCCTGGTCTTTTCATTTAGTTTTTCATTCATTTGATGGAGGGGATTGGGTATCTTTGTAACGCCAGGGATAACTTCAAGAAATATTTTTCTACTCTGGCTGTCCAGATCCGCTCTCTTTTGTTTCTTTATGTATAGATTAAGATAAATATTAAAGATTGACAGTCCTGCTATAAGCAGTAGAAGTATAAAGAGCGAGATAACCTCTTTTTTTATACCTTTAAACGGACCCCGTTCAGCAAACCTTGACCTTTTAAGAATATCTATCTTAGTCCTGGCTTTACCAATACCTTCCAATGCCAAACCTATGCTTATTGTCCACAAAGGTCCTGTTTCCAATGGTATAATTTCATTAGCATGTTCTATATATTCCAACGGATTGAACACAATACAGCCGGTATTGAACTTCTCAGCAAAATATCCATCAATTCCGCTGATAAGGCTGCCCTCGCCGCTTAAGACTATCTTTGATATATCCGTCTCTTTTAACAGTGGTATGGCTAAGAGGGTATAATCAATCTCCTTTTTTAACATAGCAAATTCTTCCACATTGGGTTGAATTATCCCTTTAAGTATGCCCCTTGTAAATATGAGATTGGTCCCGTGCATCACGTTCAAGACAGTATAAGTTGTCCCTATATTTATCCAGAGAGATACAGTGCCTTCTGCCAACAAATCGGGGTTAAGGAATGATGCGTTAAGCAGGGCAAAAGAGTCTAACGTCAATCCTTTCGGTTCCTTTGAGACGGTATCCAGCACGTTGAGATATTCTGATATACTATCCTCCTTTACGGCTACCATCAATATATCCATCCCTTTCCCATCCGGTGCTTTTTCTATCACGTAAAAATCTATGGCCACATCTTCTATAGGGAAAGGCACGTGCGGCTCTGCCTCGTATCTAATTGCCTTGTTTATTGCCTGGACATTATTAAATGGCAGCCTCAAATTCCTTAATATGGCAAGATGGGTTGGAATAGAGGAACATAGCATACCTTTAGAAAATTTTCCTTTATCCAAAAATTCCCACAGTCCACTAATAATCTCCTCTTTATCCTTTGTTTCTCTTTGAACGGAATTTAACAGGCGGGTCTTATCCCCAATCAGTTCTAATTCCACAGCCTTTATAAATTTATCCCCTGTCTCTATCCCAATCGCCCTTTTACCCATCCTTATTTTTCCACCCTCCAGTATAGCGTCTGGATACTCTCTCTATCCCTTTTAACAACCGCTCGGACAGTCTTTTTATTATCACCTAAAACAGCCTTAGAGACAATAGAAAAAAAATTGGATTCTGTGGTTATCAATCCCTGTATGGGCTTATAGTAATTGTCTCCGAGCCCGCTCTGAACTTCTTCAGAAGTTTTGAACGGGTTTTTCTCGCGATATTCCAACACCTTCTCTGCCAGCCCGTCTAACGACGCATAAATCTCAAGGCTCTTTAATATAGCCTCTTTTGCAGTATTTATGTTTATAAGACCTGAAGACCTCACCGTCCCGTAATCGTTCAGTTCTGGTCCTGCGGCAAGGAGCAATTCTGCTGAGGTGATAAACGGGATTTTGTCTCTTATACTATTCATGGTAGTATCAACCTTCAGATACTCAAATAGCCTCTCAGCCTGCATCCTTCTCTCTTCACCGCTCTCATCCTTCATCTTTTCATCAAAAAGGAGTTTACTATCCTCATCTACTATACTTATTTCCACAGTTCCTTCGCCAAGTGAAAAACTGAAAGGTTTATCAATGGTCTTCGCCCACTCCTCTGACAAAGAATCAAAGTCATTATTATCATGTCTTAACATGTTAATACCATAACTTATACCTGCTTTTGCCAGATAAGCAGCCTTCATCTCCTCACCGAAACTCGCGGCACTCTGAAGTTCTATAGTAGCAAGATACCGGAACTCCATAACTAATACTGCCAATATAAGAATTATGGCAAGTGTAAGAATGAGCACTACGCCCTTTTCATTCCTTTTTGTCACTTTCACTTGATTCCCCTTCATATGCAGCCTGAATTGAAACCACGGTATTAAACGTGACCGTCACGCCTTTTTTGTCCATATTCAAAGTAATCCTGACAGCCGTAGGCAATTTCCCAGACTCTGCAGAATCCCATTTCCCATCCCAGGTCTTCCCATCATAGTATTCAAAGTTTATGTCTTTTATATCTTCACCTATAACATCACTCTGACCATCCTCATCCCTGTACATTATATAATTGCCTTGCGAGGACGGAGCACCTTCAATAAAATACTTTAGTTTGTAAAAATCTCCTGATTCAGGCGGATAACTCGTATAGCCTGACTTATTCGTAGAAGTAAATTCTAATCTCTTAGCCTCACCATGAAATTCTGCTGAAGAACCTCCGTCATAGGCACAGGACAGTTCTTCTGACAGGGTATTCAATAGGAATCTGGCAATATGGTATACCTCAAAGTCATCCCCATTCTCTGTAATAATCTGGACGCTGCCAGTATAAGAACCGTATATAATTATCAATATCAATGCCATTATAGTTACGGCAATTAATATTTCAAGGAGGGTAAACCCACGAACATTATTTCTCATCTGTCTTTGCTATATAAGTCACCAATTCAAAACTTAACTTCCATTTCCCTTCCCCCCGCGATATCCTGACCTCTACCTGCTTTAAGTCAGCATCAGGGCCATCTGTCACAACGGTCTCCCATAAAATATCAGGATGTTCCTCGCCAAAATCACCACTGCCATTATTCAGCCCTCCAAATCCTGATGCCTCTGCCTCTGACATCTTCTCCTGGGCAAGCAAGGGCGCTATGGATATAAACTTGGATTCGTTTGATGTCCCAATACCTATCCCGACAGAGTGCAGGAGTATTACCAGTGTAATGGCAATAATAGCCACTGCTATCATTACCTCAATGAGCGTAAACCCTGCTTTATTCAGAATAACCATCCTTGAGCCTTGGCCTCACCATATAACCCTTTACCTCTACAGTAATGACTTTCCCTTCGCCTGATGCAATGTGAATAGCAGAGGACTCACCTGTTCCTTTTGGCAGGAACTCTGTATAGGAAATGCCTGTATTTGACATCTTTCCCCGCGGGGTAGTAATATCCAGGAATATCACCCCTTCCGGCAGATTTGACTTCTTATCTACGATGCCTTCATTTAACTCTATATTGTCCTCTGTAGTACTGACTTCTTTAATCCAATACGAACCATCATCCAGATTATAATAAATCCTGTGGGAGATACCTTTGGTCACCGCGAGATGCTGGGCATAACTTATAGAGCCAGACAATCTCCTCGCCCCGCTTTCTAAATTTGTATAGAAGAATTGATTCAAAACCCTGGGGAAAGTAATAGATAATATGACACCCACAATGATTAAAACTACCACTAACTCTATTAATGTATAGCCATCATCATTACAGACGTTCTTTTGCCCGGTCTTCATCGTCCCCGATTATACCACACTATCTAAATCTTTTCAATCAGTTTCTTATTTTTTCACAGAAAATATAAAGGAATCTATCGGGAGATTGTAACTAATCGCACATTGGTGGGAAGTTTCTCTTCTTCTTCAAATATTATTATCTCATTATCTCTTTTCAGCCACGGCTCAGGCAGCCAGTATTCCTCATGAGGTCCTATCTGCCAGTATCTGCATAATAACCTCCCGTTCAGCCAGATAAGCCCCTTGCCCATGCCGTCCATCCTGAGCTTGAGCAGTTTTAAACTTGGCATGTGAAACCTTGCCCTGAACCAAACCAGCTGTTCTGGATATGCATCAATCTTTAACTGCTTCCACTTCAAATTTGGTAAAATCTTTTCTTCTTCCACTGGCTTAAATTGCCAGTCTCCTGCTAATGCATCCTTAGGAGAAAAACTTAAAATCCTGACCTCCTTTTCTATCAAACCAGGTCTGAACATGGAAGGATTTTTGACATTCTCAAAAGTGAGGCTGATGAGGTTATCATCCCTGTGAATATAGGTTGTTATGTCTAATAATTTTTCTCTGCCGCTTTGCCAGCCAGGGTAGCGTCCAGCTCTATACCCATTTACATAAATCTCTGCAGCAAAATCAAAACCCCTCATTTGTAAAACGGCCTTCTCTTTCTCAGGTAGTCTTATCCACCGCCTCAGATGGGTGAATCTCTTTAATTCTGGCACAGAAGTGAGCCCAGTAACTTTCCAACCTGAGTCATCAAAATTTATCAAATTATATCTCTCTATGTTACCTTCTACGTCTTCCTCTATGTAACGCCAACCTGTAGATAGGTTACTAACCTGGGCACCAAAATATAGTTGCTGATAAATCCCCTTTGGTTCACCCATTTGACTGCCAAAACAGTATCTCCCTAAATTGTCTGTAAGGAGCATCAGGACATTCCTTCCTTTGGAGAGGTTGAGTCTTAAGGATTTCCCGAACACCGGTGCATCAAGCACTCCTATAAATCGGCTGTTATGGAAAATAGTCACCCTATC
Organism: uncultured Planctomycetia bacterium; assembly: GCA_964449965.1. Taxonomy (GTDB): domain Bacteria; phylum Omnitrophota; class Gorgyraeia; order CAYVEO01; family CAYVEO01; genus CAYVEO01. The sequence goes on along the minus strand of CAYVEO010000008.1, from coordinate 53,051 downwards.
TGCCGCTCCTGTCCAGAAGAGTTCTCTCTCTTTTCCTTCATCCACCATAAAATCTACCTGGTACCAGCCATATCCATAGTTTTTCCCCAAATGTGTCATTTCACCTGGACCATCAATCTGGCGCCAGTCTGAATCTTCAAGAGTTACCTGTAATAAATCCTTCTCTGAAACTTCCCATGTTAGTTTAGCCACATCTTTGGTAGAGACTTTCTGCACATAGTATGGATAGCCTTTATCAAATATTATCTTTTCTCCAACAAACCAGGTCCGTTCTGCCTCTCTCTCTGAAAGGATTATGACTCTGAGTCTCTCTTCTGTTCCTATGACTATTTCGTGCCTCTTAGAATAAGTAAACCCTATTGTTAAAACACGCCTTTTGTTATCCCAATCTACTACATCCTCAAACTCATCATTAAGATAGACCTTTGGCTTTGTCTTAAGTTTAAGTCCAATTTCACCATAACAGTCAGTCTTTCCATAGACCACTAATGTCCTCTCTTTTTTTGTCCTCTGGATTCTTAGAATATTAGTTATGGCATAATTTAGAACCATATCCTTAAACAATGGATAATCAAGTATCACAAAGGATATATCATTAGGTTCAATTGAGAACATCCCATTCTGTGGCAAAGATTCACGCCTGGATGGTATCTCAATCTTTGTCTCACATGGGCACTGTGACTCATTAAAAATAGCCACCAGCCTCGCACCAGTTTCACCTTTTCTTACTACGCTCTTGAGCCCTGTGGTAACTTTTATTTTAAATATCCTGTCTTCTCTTGAGCCGGCAATAAGATCCGAAAGACTCTGGACAAACCAATTCAACCTTTTCAAAGGATAATACTTTGCCTGTAAAGTCCCGGATTCACTTACCGGTGAATTATCATTGAAAATCGCACTGATAAAACAATGGTCGTCCATAATAGACCTGCCAGCCATATATCCAAAGTTCATCCCGCCTGCCCACATATAATAGTTGTAACCCGCTCCACAGGCGATAATCTCTTTTGTCTCTCTTTCTATCTCCTTGGCAGATGGCGCATCGTATCTCTGACCCCATGCAGTTGCCATACCATTTATCCAGAACTCTGTGACTAAAGGAGGAGATTTATGTCCCATAGATTTTAAGTTGCCAAAATGTGTAAGTGCCTGACCAGGTAAATTAATACAAGGGACAGCACCTTTCACTTTTCCATCCGGTATCTCTACAGCACCGTCACATGTAATAAGCGGGACCTCTATTCCGTTTTTCCTGAGCCTGTCACGCAGATGGCTCATATATGCATCATCATGGCTGAAACTTCCATATTCATTTTCCACCTGCACCAGAATAACCGAACCCTCTCTGGTCAGTTGGTATTTGCCAATTACCGGAATCAACTTATCAAACCACTTATCAACATAATGCAAATAAATCGGATTATACCTGCGTAATCTCAAACCTTCTTTTGTCAATAGCCATGCAGGGAACCCGCCTGCATCTACTTCACTGCATATATAAGGTCCCGGCCTTGCAATCACATAAAGACCCATGGATGAACACAGGCGAAGAAAATAACCCAAATCTTTCTCTCCATTAAAATCATATCTTCCTTCTTCTGGTTCATGATAACTCCACAGGATATAGGTAGAAATCGTATTTAACCCAGCCAATTTCGCCTTTTGCAGCCTGTCCTTCCACAATGCCCTGGGTATCCGAAAATAATGTATCTCCCCAGATACAATCAACTCCCTTTTCCCTTTAATTATAAAACTTTGCTTGTCATAGGAGATGCTTTTATTCATAATAGAGGCTCACTTCTGATATTGGTGGTAATTTTTCATAGGTTAATTCCACTCTGTCACATGTATGGGTCTGGTTGCTTTTATCATTAATAGTAACCCTCTTAATATCCGTGCCCTTTTTTACCACATTCAAGAATACCTGTTTTGTCCCAAAATATATAGGGACTTTCAGTTTCATCTCTTCAATATCAGGAAATATATGTGGTCTTAGTTTTAAACTCGTTGCAGTAACCTGTATATCAAATAACCCTCTTAAAATATTGCCGAATCCGCCGACTGCATGGCGTGCAGGATGGTCACAACCAGAAGTTCCTGTACTTGCAGTCTTGTCTTTTCCAAACTCTTCCACCCTATCTTGCAGTTGATGGTTTTGTTGCATGTTAATCAACAACCTGATTAAAACCTCTACCCTCTCATAATCATTTGCTATCAAATGACTCCAGACATCAAGTCCGCCAAGCCCCATCCATGCACCGCCATTCATATGGAATCCGTCTCCACCGTGTTCATAATGGGTTTCATTATCCGGTCTTCCAGGATAATTAGAACACATTGGAACAGAATTGTCCAGTTCAGGAATAGAATTTATATTTTTGACTATGGACTTGACAATCTTATCATCTACAACCTCTAACGGACCTGCCATCGCGTTAGGATAAGACTCAAAATAGTCATCTTTGCCGTGCGGTTTTCCTTGTTTATCCAGAGCACTTATAAAAAAGCCTTCTTTTGTCAGAAGGTTGTTTAATAAAGCCTTTTTAAAACGCGGGATTTCCCTTTTTAAATTTTCTGCTTCTTGTCTATTACCAAGTAATAGTTCAACCTCTGACAAAAGGGACAAAGCCTTTAAATAGAAAATCTGTGTTGAAGAGGGATAACCTTCATACCCATAGCATTGTTCAAAGACTGTCCCCCCTATTCCCACCTCCATTAGACCATCTTTGAATTTCCGGGTTTTTGCAAAGTCAACAGCCTTCCGAAGCTTGACTAAATTTTCTATTGCCCATGAGACATCTCTTGTGAAAAGTATATATTCACACAATGTGGAAAGCCCCATCCAGTGCCCATCTACAAATACATCCCCTTTGAAATTCTCATCATTGTAATAGGCAAAATATCCATCAGTCCTGACACATTCAGGCAATAAACCATCCTCTCTTTGCTTCTCTATCCATAATTCAATACTATTGCGGTGAAATCTGCGATATTCAGGTTCAAAATACGGCAGCCATCCCATCATCCCGACAAAGGTATTATGCGTCCATACCCCCTCCCACCTTGGACCCTCAACAAAAATACCCCCCTTTACAGAACGATATAATTGAAGAAGATTCTCCCCTCTATTTTTGCCATCCAAAGCATTATATACGTCTTCTAATAATTCACACTTTTCTTGGTTTCCCTTTATTTCACAAAATCGTTTCCCTGAGTCACTATCAATATGTTCCATATTCATAAAACGCCCTATATGCTGCCTCAGCATTTTCTAATGGCACATCTGCCCCAATCTCAGCCCTGCCGATTAGCCCGCCTCCGTGGCTGCCAAAAATTCTTATAACATCCTTCACATTTTCTTCTATTTCTTCAGGGGTTCCATAGGGGAGCAAATATTGTCTGTCTATGTCGCTACATATACACACCTTGCCAGAAACCAGTCTCCCCAGTTCCTCAAGATTATGGCAAGAAAACTGAGGGTTTAAAACATCCACCCCTATTTCAATTAAATCAGGTATAATTTCCATTATATAGCCGTCACTGTGAAAGTAGACTTCCTTTTCGTATTCATGGACGATACTAAACATCTCTTTATAATAAGGTTTAAAGAAATCTCTCCAGACTTGAGGACTTATCATTAGGCTACTTTGCGTACCCCAGTCATCAGCAAAGGCAATCCCATCAACAGGCAACTTAAGCCATTTTTCTATACTTTTTATATTATATTCAAAAATTCCTTCTGCTAATTTATATAATTCCTTAGAATTTTCAGTCAAGTCCAGCAAGACATTTTCATAACCCCTAACAAAATGCATCCTTTCAAAAAGGATATGCCATCCTCCCCAAATAAACCTCTCGCCATTATATTGTTTGGCTCTTCTTTTTTCTGACTCAAAGTCAAAAGTATCTATCGGTTCTGGAAATCTATAATCCTTTAAATTTCTCCAGTCTGCCAATGGATGGTCTCTTACTTGCCCCTCTAAGCCCTCGTATTTATTTACCCATACCGAACCCCATTTATCTTTCCATTCACCGAGTCTGTAACTCGGAGACACCCAAGAAAGAGACAAATCAATTTTATCAGAATACCCAAAGTCAGATGGATATTTCTTGAAAACCTCCTGTAATTTTTCGCCATAATTTATAACTGCCCTGGGTTGATAGGCATGAACAATCGGCATTCTGTCCGGATTGTTAAAATGAATCGCCTTTTTTACTCTCTCTTTAGAGGTCATGATTAATAAACAACCCCAGATTTCAGGATTATATTGGAATAAGAGGTGAATTCAGCCGTGCGGATAGTAGCACGGGCTTTATGTGACAATTCCATGAATTCAGTATGCGGGATAAGTTCAACCTCTTCATCAGGAAAAAGTACTTTCATCTCCTTATATCTCTTTGGGCTTACTTCTGTAGTCTCCTTGGCTATATAGATTTTTTCTACTTGCAGTTCCTCTGCTATAGCACTAAGAACATCCATAAACCGTGGTATACCTTCTACGACAGTCAAGTCAATCCTTTCAGGTTCCAAAGGCACTGGAAATCCTGCATCGCAAACAGTCAAGAAGTCTCTATGCCCCATACTGGCAATTACCTTACTAATCTGTGGATTCAATATCCCTTTCTTCTTCATTTACTACCTCCGTATCCCTCTTGAACCTCCGCTTCGTGAAAATTCCAAAAGATTCGCCTCTTCTATTTTGCCAGTTGAATTTACAGGTATCTTAAATGTTTTAATCTCATACGGATTAATAGTAAATTTCCATGACCGCTTTAAGACAGGAAGTAAAATCTCGGTTAGGGTCGTTTTACCTTCAGTCTCATAGCATCTTAAAATAATATCCTCATTATCCTCGGATTGTTTTAACACAGAAACAATTACATTGTCCCTATCAATCTTAATGAAATATCTCTCTTGTGGCAAGTCTCCCGGATGGTTGTGATGGACGAGGGTTATAGGCCGTAAATTCACCTCATCGGCTCTCTTACTTGCTATTGATTTCCGCAAAATCCCTCTATGAGGTAAGAGAACATAAGAAAAAGTTTGTATGCCCTGGTCAATATATCGATAATCATAATTAGGGTCTAATTTTGCATCAGCAAATGTCCCGTGCGCATAAATTGGGCTTCTTAAAACCGTTATTCTCATTTCCGAACCCTTCACATCAAAACTATATTTACTATCGTTAAGGATACTTAAGCCATAATCAATATCTGTATTTGTACCTTTGTAATTAGCAGTCTTACCGGTAACATCAAACCATTGTAATCCGGGTTCTTCCTTACCGTTTGCCGGTCTTGTTGTAGAACCATATTGAATTTGATAGGTAACCTTTGGGGTTTTCAAATTTACCGGGAATCCTATTTTCAGTAATTTGTGTTGTTCCCGCCAATCAATAAATACTTTGGTATGTACTCCATTCAGGTCTTTATACAACGTGAAATCCTGCCATAATACGGATTTATTATATTCATATTTCACTCTAATCGTTGCCCTTACAGTGCCTTTTCCCAATATTTTAATCTCTCTTTTCTTAAATTTTCCAACTTCATTTCTGAATTCATCCTGCCCGTGTCCCCAGGCATCACTTTCATCTTTAATGACTATTGGTATCCCGCCCTGATTACATAAGATTTCAACATGATTTTGCTTATCATAAAACCTGGAGATATATCCTGTCCTCGAATCTATTTTAATCTTTAACCATTTATTTTCAATGTTAGAATTATTTATTTTTAATCTATCATTTTTAACAGGTTTCCCATGTCTGCGCCTTCGCAAAAAATATGTCTTGTATCCCAATGGAGGCAAGTCCGTAACGAATACCATTCTCCTTCTGGAATTTATGGCTGTACCGGATGACTTTATATCTTGTGTTAGTATAAGTTTTTTCCCATCATAAACAGACACAGGCTTAGCGCTAAGATGTTCAAACTCAACCGGTGTCCGTACAGCCCATGTATGCGGATTAAATATTAACAAAGGCAATCCATCTTCCTGGGTGTTTATACTGCCTGCTATGAGTTGAAGTGCGGTGTTAATTGTTTCATTCGCCTTGTGGATACTTTCACCTAAGATGTGCATAACATCCTCGTATGCTTCAATTATACTTGTCCCGGCAAGAATATCATGAAACTGGCAAAATAGTAAATTTTGCCACGCCTGCGTCAGGTTTTCCTTAGGATAGTTATATTTAGCAGCCATATTGGCAACTATAGACATTTTCTCTGACGTTACAAGAAGGTGTTCTGCCTGACGATTAAGGTATTTAATTTCACTATATGCAGAATAACAACCACGCGCATAGTGCTGGATCTCACCTCGAATAACCGGTAAGTCTGAATTTTCTTTATGAATCGCATTAAAGTAGATGGATGGAGAACTAAATCGGAATTCAACCCTCTTCAGTCTTTCTTTCATCTTTTGAATAATCGTAAGTTCTTCCGTGGTTGTGCCATTACCATGGTCACCACATCCAAAAAATACCATGACATGACTATCTTTGGTATTCTCGTTGGCATCCTTCATCTTTTGAATAAGTTCTTTTCTCAACCACGTACCATACAACCCAGGTCCATATATTTTAAAAGTCAGAACCTGACTGCCATCAGGAGACTCCCAGCAAAAAAGTGTAGGCAGTTGTTTATCCGGTTCTGTTGGTTTCGTAAAGACATAATAGTCTATCCCGCTCTTTTTCAGTATCTGGGGTAGCATTGCGTTATGTCCAAAGGTATCAGGGTTATACCCTGTGCGTGTAATTACTCCAAACTTATCCTTAAAATATCTTTGTCCGTATAATCCCTGCCTGACTAACGATTCTCCACTTGGCATGTTACAATCTGGCTCTACCCACCAGCCACCCACAATGCACCAGCGGCCTTTTTTTACCTGTCCCTGAATCTCACGAAAAAGTTTCAAGTCAGTCTCTTCAACCCACTTGTAAAACAATGCTGAGGATGCAGTGAAGATATACCCATGGTGCTCTTTTATTAAATTCATTGATTGTCTGAAAGTCGCTAAAATTACTTCAACACCTTCTTGCCAACTCCACAGCCAGACTGGGTCAATATGGGCGTTACCTATTAAATGAACAGTGGGTTTCTTCTTAGTCACCGGATTACTTCTTCTCCATGAGTGTATTTAATCTGCCTTCTATCTCTTTCAGCGTTTCTTCTTCAGAAATCATTCCGATTACAAACTTTTCCAGGACCTCATTCAATACCCTCGTCTCCTCTATGTAAGAAACCTTAGGATTAATCATAAGATGATAAAGGGACTTAGAGGTTTTGAGTGACTCAAGCATAGCAGATCTTGCCTTGTCTGGATATGTGGGGTCAGATAAGAAAAAGTCCAAATCTTCCCCTTTTGTGTAAAGGGGGATTGTATCACCGAATTCAATTACTCTCTTGATTCTCTCAGGTGCACTCATAAACTTAATCAACTCATACGCCAGTTTTAGACTTTTACTGCCGGACCATACCCCCATAGAAATGTATATCCTGCTTGAGAGTCGTTTCTTACCAGGTTCCGGAATAGGCATCAAAGTAGCATCCCAGTTAAGCGATTTCTTTAACATCTTAATCTGACTCACTTCATAACTCCATCCGCAATACATCGCTGATTTTCCCATAAAGAACACATCGGCATATCCGTGATAGGCACCTCCCATAGCGATAATATCTGCCTGACGAGGAGCAAGATTGTATTTCATAGTCATATTCCTCCAGAATTCCAAAGCATGTCTTGTCTCCTGACTATTTACGACACATTTGCTTCCCTCTCCACTCCATATCTTTCCGCCGTTTTGAAAGACATATAACATCAATTGCTGATAATGCAAAGGAGTTACGAGGCCATACTGAATTATTCTACCATCCTCATTTCTCTTAGTCAGCCTCTTAGCGGCGGCAAGGAGGTCCTCCCAAGTCCAGTTCTCATCAGGATAAGAGAGTCCTTCTTCATCAAAGAGGTCTTTATTGTAATAAAGAAGTGTTACATTACAATTCCCAGGCAGGGCATAGACTTTCCCGTTCCATCTTTGGTCTTCCAATAACGCCGGATGAAAATTGTGGAAATATTCACTGTCTTCTGCCACCCATTTAGTGAGATCCACTAATGCCCCCTTACTCGTATAAGTCTGTAAGTCAGTACAAAAAAACATGTCAGGTGCAGTTTTGCCTGCAATCTGGGTCATCATTTTTGCCTGAAAATCGCCTACTATTGGTTCATATTTAACCTCAACTTCCGGGTGCAATTTCTCAAATTTTTCTGATTCCTGCATCCTGAATTCGTCATAACCTACTGCCCCATATCCTGACCAACGGAGAATTGTTTTCTTACTTTGTTCTTCTTTCTTACCGCCACACCCTTCAATTGTAAGGGCTAAAAAAATCCCTGCTATAATAAACAAAAATAATTTCAGTTTAAACGCTGTCCAATCTCCCCTATCTATATTCTTATCCATTAAGCCCTCCTGCAGATAATCTTCGTATTATATTTTGTAAATATGGAACATCCTCTTTAATCTTTTGCTCTGATTCCCTCTGGTCCAATGCCTCAAGAGACAAATAGCCATCATATCCAACAGTGTGCAATAATTTGATTATCTCCTCCCAATCCAAATCCCCATCTTCAAGTTTTCCCCATTGAAGGCTGTATTTCCTTCCTTGCGGGATATGCCCGCCTTCTATTACAGGCTTACACGATTTGACATGGACGTGAGCGAGATATTCCCCAAGGACATCAATAGCATATTCCGGACGTGTGTATCCTTCAATAAGTGAATTTCCAGGATCAAATATAATACCTATATGCGTTGACGGAAGTCCTTCTATTAAATTCCTGCATGCATCAGGGGTACAACAAATACTGTAATGATGCTGTTCTATAACAAGTTTAACATCAAACTGCTTTGCTGACGGGATAACAATATCTTCCAACCATAACCGTTGTTTTTTTCTTAATTCGCAGACCGGAATATCACCTGTGAAATTGTAACTGTGGCACCGTATAAGTTTCGCTCCTAATATACTGGCGGCATTGAATATCACCTTTATCTCTTCATGGGTCTCAGAACCTTTGAAATACGGTGCTATACCCAGTGATTGAATATTAGAATTTCTCATAATCTTTGCAACCTCTTTTGCAGAAGTCTCAAGATTTCGAGAATCAACGTGTCCTTTTTCTTTGCACCACCACTCAATACCTTCTATTTTATATTTTTTAGCAAGGTTGATTATTTCCTGAGGTGTTTTATCAGAGAGGGACAGGGAATACACACCGATATTCATTTAAGGCACTCCTTTAAATATGAACAACTCTTCCTTGCAATAGTCACTGGGTCAGGCTTGAAATCAAAAACTTCCACAGAGACATATCTTTTATATTTAATCTTATCTAACGCCTTAATTATGGGTCTGAAATCAATATCACCAAAACCGGGACCGCGTTTATTGGCATCGTTTGCATGAAAGTGGTAAAGGTGCATTGCTGAATGCATAATAATCTCTGGAATTGGCGCATTTTCACTGCTCATCGCTTTCACATCAAGGACTAACTTAAAATTTGGGCTGTTAATTTCTTCAATCAATCTTATTGCCTCTTTAGCCGTATTAATAAAATTGGTCTCAGCAGGAGAAAGTGGTTCTATCAATAAAACTACTCCCCGTTTTTCAGCGAGTGGCAAACATTCAAGGAACATATTCTTCGCAAATCTCCATGCTGATTTAAATGTCTCACCTTCAGGTATATTTCGCTGTTTTGGAGAGCCGATTACCATGGTTGTCCC
>CAYVEO010000008.1:6281-43253 GCA_964449965.1 uncultured Planctomycetia bacterium | reverse complement strand
ATGTCTATCAGGGCAAGAAAATATTCTCTGGTCCTTTTGCGAACCTCATAGTCTGGACTCGTTATGGAAAGACCTTTGGGCCCAACAAAAAGCCAGTGAAGTCCTATGATTTCGATACCATATCTCACCGCCAGATTCTTAATATTCTTTCTCTTTTGCATAGAAATATTACTTACAGAATCGGCAATGGTAAAAGGCGCTATCTCAACCCCATCATATCCAATATCAGCGGCAAGTTTAAAGACATGTGACAAATTCCAATTTTCACAGAATTCATTGCATATAGCAAATTTCAATATTTCACTCCAAGTTTTATTGAATTAGACGGATTTTCATCAATCTCTTTATAAGCTTGGGCAGACTTGTCAAACGGAACTATTGGACAAACCAATCCATCAGATTTTAGCCAGTTTCGTCTGAGTAATTCAAATACAGTGTTTTCCCAACGGGGACCAGCCCAGTAAGGATGGACATGACTTGGAAAATTAGGACCCTGGCTCGCAATCATCACCTGCTGGTTCCTGTGCCAGTCTTCGTCAAGGTGTAAATCTGTTGCCTTACCTTCATATAGACCAACTGTTACAATCTTTCCACCGCGCATGGTAGTGCGTATCGCTTGTTGAAGAGCGCTTACAATACCACTTACTTCAATTGATACATCAACCCCTTCGCCTGAAGTTGCTTCTTTAATAGTCTTTCCCACATCGCAAGATAAGGGATTAAGAGTTTTTGTTGCACCGTAACGTTCAGCCATCTTTCTACGAAACTCGTAGGGGTCTATTCCAAAAACTTCCAGTGCCCCTGACAATCTCGCCATTTGGACTGCCATCTGTCCGATAGCTCCGAGTCCAAATACAGCGACACGAAAACCCAACCTTACCCCTCCGTCTAATATACCACCAAAGGCATACTTCGCAGGGTCAAGATAGACTATGCCTTCTGCTGACATATCTTCTGGCACGGATTTAAGTTCATTTTCAGATACTGTGTGTATCTGGCGGAATCCGCCATAAAAAAATACACGTTCGCCTATTTTCCATTTTGTAACTTTACGCCCAGTCTCTATCACTCTGCCAACGGTCAGGTTTCCAAGGAGATACGGATAAATTGATTTTTTAGTGTCATCCTGGACATATATGTGACTTTGATTCATGTGGCCTCTCGTAAGAGCCGCAGTACCGCGATAGAAACCTCTTTCTGTCCCATGTTTTGACGAGCTGAACTCACTTTTTACCCGGACATGATTATCACTGAGAGGCGGTTCTTCATATTCACGTATATCTAATTTGTATGGCTCTGCAATAACAAGTTCAAAAGGCATCGCTTCCTCCTTTTACTAGGTTAATTGTTTGACAAGCCAGGGGATAGACCTTTTACCATGGAACGCATGTCCGCCTTTGTAACGGTGCAGTTTAATATTTAATTCTGCATTAAGGAGTCGGTATGCTTCTCTGGTAAGCGAGAAAGCCGGCTCAATCGGATAATTAATATCCTGGATCCCTGACTCAACGAATAACGGACGCGGAGCAATTAATGCGGCAATATCATACATCTCACATATCAATTTTATGCCTTTGGGATGATGGCAGATGCAATGACCCACCCATGCTGTCTGTTCAAAAGTAGAAAAATATCCACTTAGAATAACTGCTTTAATTCTATCATCAAGCGCTGTGAGAACCTGGGATAGCCAGCATCCGCCAGATAAGCCCGCAGCTCCGATTCGTCTTGCATCAACTTCTTTATGTGCCTGTAATAAACTCACGCCAGCCATCAATTCAAAGACACGAAAACCTGTTAAATCAAGTCCAACGTGGTTTAGCCGTCGCCAGACAAGGTCACACCCGCGAGTGGATTTGCTTTTCGCGACATCCCTTGCACCATTACCTGCATTATCAGGTGCCAAAGCAACGACCCCTCTCTTGGCAAATTCATGCGCATAGGCTACACCCATGGCAAGTTCTGGTTTTATAACAGCCTCTGCCCCTCCTTCAAAATGTCCGTGTGGACAGATGACAGCCGGTTTTTTCATATTCCTTGTTTTAGGGAGAAGCAGAAAAGCCCTTACCCAGTTACCAGGCAGTGTCTCGTATCCTATGAGGTGCCGGATGTATGTGCCGCAGTCTTCTGACTTCAGGATTTTGGGGGTTGGAGTCGGTATTTTACCAAGTTTATTTAACGCAAAAATTTTGCTGAGTGCCTTGATAAGATTCCTTCGCCAACGTGACCAGATGCGACTGTCTTTGATCTTTGGAAAAGGAATCCGGTGTTTGAAAGGGCGGAATTTTGCATCAAGATAATCAGCAGTTACAAAACGGTAAGAGGTGTTAGGTAAACGTGACATATATCTCCCCGTTATTTCAGATGTAGCAAAAAGCCCCCATATCGGGGACTTTTACAATTATACTATTAGTAAAAAAATTAATCAAGTTTTTTCGTCAATAGTATTGTCTCATCAATCAGTTTATTGCCGTTTAACAGCTTAAGTATAATTTTGTTTTCTTTCCTTGACATCTCTTGGAGATTAATGGTTGCTTCATTTCCCTTGATTGACAACTCTTTACCTTTATTACTCAAACGATGACTGTCATCCTGTCCTATAAAGACAAAAAGACGAGGTTCCTCAAATTCCTTGTTAATAGTAATTTTTATGTTTTGCTCCTGACTGTCCCGGACTGCACTGATAACCCGGGGCAACTGGGCAAGGCAAACCACATCATCAGTTCTGATAGACATGTTAATTATATCCTTGTTTCCGGATATCTTTGCTTTAACCTCTTCATCATACAGTAACTCCACGAAATGATAATTGTTCCTATGGTCAACTTCAAGCATATCTTCACCAATAAGTCTATTCTTATTTTTATTATAGATGGTGTATATGACTTTTGAGTCTATCGGAAACTTATTTACAAAGACATCTTCTTTCTTCGTCTCAACCAATGGTTCTGGGTTAAGACTGGCAAATGCATCGCCGTTCTCTTTAAAGACCTGACCGAGGTCTCTTAAATAGGATTCCTGTCCTGATGTCCAGTCCCAACAGATTCCAATACCATTAAAGAAGCATCTTTTTACAGCTTTTGGTGTTGACTGTCCCCATTCTGCCAATTTGAATTCAGGGAAATAAAACCTGAAGAAATTGATATTATAGACATCATAAAATTCTTCAGCAAATGGATATCCTGCAAAACCAGAATAATACTGCTGGCTCCATGAACCATCAAAGAACTGGGTATAATAGTCGGAACCTGCGTGTTCTCCCATGAGTATTGCATCAGGATTGTATCTACGCATTGCCTCAGTTACCCCTGTCATCAGCCTCACATAGAGTTCTGGTGAATATACCTCCCCATTCTGATAATGAGAATGTGCCGGGTTATAACATGGAAAGAGATATGGCATCTCATCAAGATAGACGCCATCCATACCGGTGTCACGCACTAACCTTTCACAAACCTTGATTAAATAATCCTGCCATCCTTCGGCATAGATACATTCATTCCAACCTTCACCTGCATCCCATGCCCCACCCGAGCCCAAAAAGTCCATGTTATAGTGCCCGGGACTATCCATCCTTGCCCATTCTTTTCCGTGTGACTGCCCTATCTTTGTCTTATACCAGTTGAAACGTTGGTTGATGTAGACAGTAAACCTGGTGCTTTTGCCCTGTATTCTCTTGATTTCATCTTTGAAAGGAGAGAGTCCCCCTCGCTCACGGTTGTACTCGTAATCGCCAGGCGTGCTGTTCATACCTGGGAAAAAATCCTTCCTCGGCGGAAAATCCCACCAGAAAGCCCATTGAAAGATGTCTTCTGAGCCCATAAGTTTTTCACTCGCTATGTATCTCTTTTCTGTATCTGAATAATAAAAAGCAGGATGAACAGAAAGAAAATTGAAACGGTCGTTAAACCACTGTGGGATGGAAGTCTTTCGCTTATACCAGGTATGCACCCAATCACTATAATTTTTTAACCCCTGTTTCCAGTCGCCTTTATGGATTCCTATGACTGCATCAGGCGGAGAAAAACTAAAACCAGGAAGTAGTTTCTTCCCCGGATAATAGATTGCAGAAATCATAGTTTCGTCATTAAAATCATATTCTGATGGATACGCTTCACCATACCATGCATGGTGCTGTTTGATTGGTTTTTCTTCTTGAGATACCGGTGCCTTTTTAAGAACCAACCCCTTGGAGGACCCTGTATTATCTCTACTGTAAAGATATATTCCCCCCCCTGCCGCCGGGTTGAATATATTCATTACCTGCATCCAGAGAACACCAGGATATTCGCTGATTAAACTACAAGCAACCTTACCACACCAGCCTCCATCAAAAGGATAGAAATAAAAGTTATCTTCCAACTTTTCACCTATCTGTATATGTTCAATTATTGGAAAGATAGTTTTGATTTTGACTTCTTTATCTGACTGATTTGTTACCTTGAGAGACCAGATACTTTCTTCTGATTCATCCCATTGGCAGGATAATTCAGTGCGAATCCGTGGTTTTTGTGAAGAAAGGATAATTTTAAAGTTGTTCTTATCCCCGTCTTTCTTGATTTCAAAATCCTCAACCATCATTTCAGAAGAAGCGATAGGCTCATCATTTATCACGAGTGCAAATATGGGAGATTTTTCTCCCTTGACGAGATAATCGGAATTTACTGCCTTATTGGTTATTTTATCCCACTGGGCGCCCTTTGTTAAAGAAACCTGCTGAGAAAAAACCTTATTTCCTAAAACTATCTCTTTTGTTTTTACCTTACCGGTATTTTCTTCTTTTTCTTTATCCGATGTTCCCCCACTTACTTTAACCCACTCAACCTCTATATCAGCCTCTTTCTCCCCTTCCAGAGTAAGAGTGGCAATTGCTAAATTGAGAGAAGATTCTGGTATGATTTTAAGATAATTTGTCTCTCCAATCAGTTTGCCGTCAACATAAAAAGCAACCTTATCCTCTGACCAGATAATCCTGAGCGTATACCATCGCTTTGTCTCAAGCTCATAACTGCCTATGCTGTCACCTGTGCCTTTGTTTCCTAGTCTGCATTCCATGATGTTTCCGGAAATTTGTGCCCAACAAGCGCTCTCATTCCATGGGATAGCCTTGACAAACCCAATATAGTAGTGAGATTCCAAGGAATTGAATTTCACCCTTATTTCAAAATCCTTGTATTTAAAAACCTTTCTTGAAATCAGAGTTATACCGCCTTTTCCTTTTTCAATCAGTATCCCATTTTCTGTTGTTGCGCCAGTCGGCAACTCCTGCCATGTCTTATTGCTCAAAATCTCAAAGTCATCTTTAAATATATCTTCTGCTTCAACATGAGAGACAAAAAAGATACACAAAGACACCAAAATCATTAATATATTCTTGTTCATTATCATACCCCTCTCTCTATGATTTTCTGTAACATAGTAATCCAACCGGCTATTTTAAAACGATAGACGTCAAAAGTTTCAGAAGGTGTCTTATCCAAATAAGAAACTCTGTAATGAAATTCTACTGGGACGTCATATAGGATTTTGTTCAGTTCTTCCTCGGCTTTTCCTGCCTCTTTTATTAATTCTGGATTTTGGGATGATTTTGCTTTTTGAATAAGATGAGTAAGAGTATAAATATATTTGACATCATCAATCCCCTCTCTGACCGCTTCCCAGGCAAGAGTAGGGATAGGGCCGTCAGGACCTGGTATAACATACACAAAAGAAGGATGCGAGGAAGGTGGAACCTTTGGCTCAATCCACCAGGTATAAACCCAGTGAAACACCCCTTTGGCTTCTGTTTTCCAGGTAAATAGCCCCCATGCTAATCTGTCCATCCGTGGAGACCTGCCCCAGCTGCCAACGTTGTAAATCCAGAAATCATCTCCGGCTTTTTTTGAATCTTCTATTGCCTTCTGGCTGGGGACGGCATAACATCTAATATCAACCCAGGAATCAAGAATCACATCCTCACCTTTCCATGGCCCCCAATCAGCAAAGGTCTTTATTTCAGGAAAGTTTTCTTTCAAGAGTTTGTAGTAATACTTAGCAAATTTCATAGCATCTGGTCTGGGTCCCGGCTCATCAATTGGATGGAGTGAAAAAGCCGGCCATCCTTTCTCCCGGGCCTTTTGCACAAGTTGTATCACATATTCAAGATAGGCTTTATCAAACTCCGGAGTAAAGGGCTTATAACCCAGCCCTGCTTCAATCACCCCGCCTAACGTGTCTAATGTCCCGCAAACCCAGGGATTAGTAAATCCGGTTTTAAGGTAGCCGTCCATTATTTCCTCTAAACTGTGAGAGAAATAGTTTAGGTCCTTTCGCGTAAAACCAGCCTTAGAAAAATCATAAATGATTTTTTCTCCTTCCTTTTTAACTCCACAATCCGGCCAGGTCCACATACTGTTTAAGTTGTGCTCTCGCATATCCACAAAATATTTATCAAGATTCTCAGGGTATAGATTTTTACGTCCCGGGATAAGAAAACACATCCCGTAGAGAATATCCGGTGGTTGTTGCAGCTTTATAGGTAATACCTTAAGGGATAATTTAACCTCATAGGGTTTGCTCCCGGGGGTTCCTATTTTAATTTTTCCGCTATAATCACCGGGGGCGGTTTCCTCAGGGACATAAACAGTAAGCCACAGCTGGCTTGCCTTTTTCTCTAATAAATTTATTTCGTCTCTCTTTTCAAGAAGAATAGACTCCAGGGCATATGTTTCCTCATCTCTTATAAAAGGTACGGGTTGTACTGACCTTATATCAATATTTTCTTTCTTGATTATCGCCCCGTCTTTATTCACCAAATCAGTTGTAAGAATTTTAACTCCTTCAATATCTCTGAAAGGATACAATGAGAAAGAAACTGGCTCATACTCACCCAAACTGGCAAAAACAGATAACGTATCAACTTTATTATTCGGAAGGCTATACCAGAAAACGAAGTCCAGATAATGTCGGCTAAATACAATATAGCCTCTTTCTTTGTCCTCCTGGGTAACAGAAGTTCCCCATTTTTCTTTAGCTTCCAGTCCGTGATGTATTTCTTTCAAATTATGCTGCTTGATTATCTTGGGCAGGTCACCAAGAATACTCTGCAAGAGGCTACTACCTGCTGTAAATCCAGGTATTTCTAATCCCTCATCAGAAACACTAATCTTATGACCGGGCTTGACGGTTAGACGCTCCGTTTTTACCTCATCATCCTTCTCTCCTTTTTCTTCAACCAACTTCTCGTCGGTCACCTTGACCCAATCAACATCCACATCAGCCTCTTCATTTTCATTTGCCGGCATAGTGAGAGTGGCAATTACCGCATTAAGCGAGGTGCTCGGTATGATTTTGATATCATCTGTCTCCCCAATCATTTCACCGTCAATAAAAAACGAGACCTTTTCTTCAGTCCATGTAATTTTGAAGATATACCATCTGTTAGTCTCAAGTTGAAAACCGCCTATTCTACCCCCTACCCCTCTGTTGCCCAACCTGCACTCTAAGGCATTTCCGCCAATTTGATTCCAACAAACACTGTCATTCCATGGAATAACTTTGACAAATCCAATGTAGTAGCCTACTTCTAAATTGTTAAATTTCACCCTTGCTTCAAAATTCTTGTATTTAAAGCTCGTCCGGGAAAAGAGGTTGATCCCGCCGCGGCCTTTCTCTGTGAGTATCCCGTTATCTATTGTGGCACCGTCTGGTAAATCCTGCCATATTTTATTGTCGAACTTATCAAAGTTATCTTCAAATAGTACCTCAGCACCAACTTTGCCGGCATAGAATACAGCAAAAACCACCAAATACATCAATACCTTTATCACCATTATTAATCTTTTACTCATCCTATCTTTCCCCCTTTCGCATCTCATCGGAATCCACACACTCCAGAAATAAACCAACGCTAACATTACTAACAAAAGCACCACATCAGTCATAGTCCTGTTCTTTTCTCATATTTCAAATTGTACCGTTATCTCACTCTATACTACTACTAAAGTAATAATTTCTATTATTCCAAAGTTCACTTAATCTCTTCAAGGTTACATGGCCATCACACCATAAGACATTTAGACTTTCACCTTTGCCCCTGCCCAGATTCGGATGTCCGTATGGCGTATAAATTCCGCCTGGTTCCAGCCAATTAGTATCCCACCACCCAATCCCGCCATACCCCTGGAAGGATGGTTCAGTTGGATGATGGCATGCATCCATTACCATGACAGCATCAATAGGATTTTTTATCTGCCCATATTTCTTGTGACGGTAGAAAGTGGGGTCACCTGCTATAGTAGCTGGGCTTGCGCCTAATTTAGGATTATTGTAACCATAGGTTCTTGTGACGAGTACATTTCTACTGGTTGGACAACCTTTACGCGATACATCCTCCGTAATATAACCACCTGAAATCAGAGAATACTGCCAGTCTGGATTTGGTGGACTTACATTCTCATCAAAATGGATCGGCATCCAATCATCATAATCCTGGTTATACGTGAAGAATGCCAACCCAATTTGCTTGAGACTATTTATACAGAAAGCCTGCCTACTCTTCTCCCGGGCAGTACCTAACGCAGGCAGTAACATAGCTGCCAAAATACTTATAATAGAAATTACTACAAGGAGCTCTACGAGGGTAAAACTACGCATGTGTTTGGCACACACATCTCGTTTTTTAGGGTTAAATAAGTAAGTCATTCCCGTTCTGTAATTCCCCCATTATTCCTGTTTTATAATTCCCCACCCTTCTTATGCCTTTTAGTGTGTTAAATCCCTCTTTTCGGATCTTCTCTATCAAAAATACCCCCTCAGAGACTCTAGAATGCACGTTCTCAAAGTGAGTAAGCATCATCGTATCCCCTATTATACACTATCTTCCTCTTTTTTTTAAAGGCCATGGATTCTTCCTTATCCTGGAGTAATCAAGCCCAGTTCTTTCTATTGATTCAATTATATTTCATTCAAATATAAAAAGTCAACGAAAGTCAACGAGAAAAAATTCTAACACCACTTACAATTGAGGGAAGAATTCATTGCAGAATTCTTCCCTCAATTTTTGTTGAGTTTATCGCTGTTTATTCTAAGAGCCAAAGATTATAAGAGCCATACGTATGCCTCTCAGTGCTGCCATACATCGGCACGAAGTGTCCCAGATGCCAAATTAAGAGCACCACCTGTATGGTTAGCCAACGTAACAGTCACCGTGTTGGCAGCAGTAACGGCACCTACCAGCAAGGCTCCGCCTGGAACAGCTGTTGAAAATCCGACAGCAACAGTGTTTCCGACTACTGCATTTGACACTGTAAGCGTAGTGCTAGTCGCTGCCCCGTTAGAAATACTCGGCGGATCCCATGTTGTGGTAGCACTGAGATGTCTTGTGATTGCAGCACCATCTCCTCCAACTGCCAAAGTACCAGGAATTGTAACAGCGCCATTGGTTGTGATACTTAACCTCTCAAGACCTGCTTGTTGTATGCCAAAAGTTCCAGATGTTGCAATGTTGTGTAGTGTCCAAGCTGCTACCCCCGATTGATCAAGTTGCATACCAACATCATAACCACTACCACGACTGACGACTAATCCAGTTGGACCAGTGGCATTTATAGTAACATCTTCATATACTATGTACTTACCACTGATAGTGTCAATTATATTACCACTCGCCACAGTGCGGGTCCCAGTATTGCTATATTGTGTCCCATTACCAAGTAGAACGTTGTTTGCAACAATGGTATCATTACCACTAACTAAAATTCCCGTGCCGACATTGTTAAGAATGTGGTTACCCATAACTATTGTCTGCATCACAGCAGAATTAGCGATGAGAATGCCATGCTGCGCTCCACCCGTAACAGTATTATCCTCAATACGGACATTGTTGACTTTACCAGTCCCTGCATGATAAACGCGTATACCTTGGTATGTAGAATTCACAACACCACCGATTATATTTGATTTAATTTGCGTCCTATTGATAATGTCTCCACCCAAATCATACCCAACACGGATACCATCACCTATCGTACCATTGATAAGATTTCCTTCAATTAGATTATCAGAATTGTTCGCACCAGGTCCTCCCTCCCAAATCCCATACTGCAATGTCGTATTAATCCGGTTAAAGATTACTTTGTTGCGATCTACTGCAAACTCAAGAAAAATACCAGTCTGCGATCCAGATGCCCCTGATTTCCCAATGTTCTCAATGCGGTTCCACGCTATAACATTATCATCGCTATCATTGTAGTTGGAAATACCATTGAAGACTGTATCGTGAATGTAAGTATTTATTATCCGTGAATGGCTAACCCTGTCCCAGCGAATCCCGTTTTGATAAGCATCATCTGCCTGCGCATTAACATTGGCTTTATTTCCATCTATCTGCAAGTCACGGATGGTAACATTGCTGACTGGCGCCGCCGGATAAGCCTCCCCAAATATATTATCCTGTGCTGTAGATTTTGATTTAAGAATGGATGCCCAGCCAGCACCGACATACTGAACATTAGTTTTCATAGGAATAGCAGCAGATATTATATAGGTTCCGGCTGGGAAAAACACAGTACCACCACCATTTGCGGCCACAGCATTCACAGCAGAGTTAATGGGAGTAATATCATCAGTTACACCGTCACCTTTAGCCCCAAACACTTTGACGTCACTATACATAGAACACCATTGTGACCCTACATCCATCCAAAGTCCACGCACATCATCAGTAACCTCGGCAAGTCGCCCTTGTGTACCTGCAGCAGGAAGATTGGCTTTGGTATAAGTATCCACAATGATGTCAGCACAGAATACAGTGGTTTGTGTTATACTTACTAAAAAGATTATGACGAATACCACCAACAATCTCATGTCCATCATTTTCATAACTACCACCTCCTCTATAAGGTGGGTAGGTGAAGACTATCACCTACCCACTATTTCTGTAACTCTGAAAGAGTTACTTACGGTGCCACTGAACATGCCCCAGTATTTCCATTAACATCTGTTGCAGTTACAGTAAGTTCCCCAGTAGGTCCTATAATGTGAGTATAATCTTTTGGTCCCCCTGCTACCTTTCCAGTTGGTTGAGATGGGTCAATTGAAATCTTAACTTTTTCACCATCTAAGACTGTAATACCATCAATTGATGCAATCACAGTCGCCACACCACAGTTATCACTGGCATCGCCAATGACCACCTCACGGAAATTGGCTGATGCATTTGGCATATTATTAGTACTTCTTCCAGGTCCATCAACCTGAATTAAGTCACACCCCGCAACCACAGGTGGAAGGTCATCAACAACTGTAACCTCTGCCTCACAGGTATCAGTTAACGAACCATCGCTCACAGTGAGAGTAACTGTGACAGGTATCCCAACATCACTGCAGTCAAAACTATCAATGTCTATACTTAATGAAAGGATATTCCCATCCGGGTCATAGGAACCACCGTCAACGTCATTAGCTATTATCGCAGCTTCTCCATTCCCATCCAGATAAACTGTTATATCCTGACATATAGCTACAGGTGCAGTGTTTACAACAATATCTGCTACTGCCAACAGATCTATTGTTGATAAACCGATGTTTCCTGCAGGGACATTTGCTATAATGTTGTAAGCACTACTCGGGTCTATCACACGAAGGAAAGGACCTAAAACACCCTCAAATCCGGCAACTACAATCTCATTGTCACCGTCCCCGTTTACATCCCCAACTGCTAATGCATCTACTTCAGTCAGGTTGTATGTCCTTGCCGATGCCACTATACCATAGCCACCACTTGGACTTAATACCCTGAGTGTGGGCCCTGCTATACCTTCATCACCAATAACCACAACCTCATTACCGCTATCTGCGGTCACATCTGCTACTGCCAATAAATCTATTGTGGTTAATCCAAAATTACCTGGCGCTAAGTTTACTGTGATACTGTAACCCGGAATAGCACTCGGGTCTATTACACGAAAACGTGGCAAAACACCCTCAAACCCGGCAACTACAATCTCATTGTCACCGTCCCCGTTTACATCCCCAACTGCTAATGCATCTACTTCAGTCAGGTTGTATGTCCTTGCCGATGCCACTATACCATAGCCACCACTTGGACTTAATACCCTGAGTGTGGGCCCTGCTATACCTTCATCACCAATAACCACAACCTCATTACCGCTATCTGCGGTCACATCCGCCACGGCAAGGAAATCTATAGTGGTAAGCCCCATATTCCCCACCGGCACGTTTGCTATTATACTATAACCCGGAACAGCACTCGGGTCTATTACACGAAGATAGGGACCTTGAACTCCCTCATACCCGGCAACTACAATTTCATTGTCACTATCCCCGTTTACATCTCCTACTGCTAATGTATCTACTTCAGTCAAGTTGTATGTCCTGGCTGATGCTACTATCCCATTATATGGGTCTAATACTCGTAGTGTAGGGCCCAAAACCCCCTCATCTCCCATAACAACTATCTCATTACTTGCATATGCCAACACGCCAGAAAGAAACACACATGCTATTACACTTGCTAACGATAAGCAATTTAATATACTTTTCTTTTCCATCTTAACTCCTCCTTTTCTTAACTATGCCTTTTCTTTCCCAACCTATCTATATTAAGGGGGTTGCCTTCTTTTAATTTCACCTCCTTTTGAAGGATAGATTTACCCCGTTACACATTTATTTTCCTACATGTGCCGCGCGCTATGAGTTCTGCCTGGAGGATGATTCTTTCACCCTCTTTGTCCTCAAGCAGCCTTATGAGTTCAGAGACTGCCTCTTTACCCAATTCTTGTTTTCTGATTCTCATAGTTGTAAGTGGCGGGTCTAAGTAGGATGATATAGTAACATCATCAAATCCCATGATGCTTATATCATCTGGAACTTTCATCCCTTTTTCTTTGATTGCCCGCATGGCACCGATGGCTGTTAAGTCTGTTGTGGCAAATATGGCTGTTGGCAATTCCTTCATTCTAACCAAATATTCCTTCATCGCTTTGTATCCAGTCTCAACGCCATTTTCTGATTCCTGTATAAGTTCTTCTTCATAATTGATACCACTGTCCTGCAATGCCTGTTTGTAGCCGTCAATCCTTTTTTGTATGCTTCCTTCACTGTTTCTACCTATGAGCCCAATCCTCTTATGTCCTAAACTGATTAGATAAGATGCGGCTTCGTATCCGCCTTTATTATCATCAACTATTACAGAACTAACCTTGTCTCCTATTGCATCCTGTTGGATTAATACTGTCGGGAATTTTTCGTTGTTTAAAGCCTCTAACATAGAATCTTCCAAATTGGCAGCCAATATCATGCCCTCTATCTTTCTGCTCCTTGCCATTTCCAACGGCAGTTCCACGCCTACGAATTCTTCTTCTGGTGATATAAACATTAAATGATACTCTTGCCTGTGTGCCTCTGCAGATATGCCTTCAAATACCTCATGGTAGAAATGGTCAACAGAAAGGCGATTTGGTGCAAACCAGAAGAAAAAGGCTATGTTCTTTGTCTTCTGAACTGATAGTTCACGTGCCACAATATGTGGCTGATATTTCAACTCATTTATTACCTTATGGACCTTCTGCTTTGTTCTCTCACTGACAAAGGGTCTATTGTTAAGAACCAAGGAAACGGTCTTTACGCTTACTTCAGCTTTTTCTGCTATTGTATCAATAGTCGGTGTCATTGTTTTTAATCCTTTTAATTTAGTAATCGGTTACTTGTATTATCAAAAAATGGTAATCGCTTTCTTTTTCCATATAATTATATAGCAATTTTCATGCCACACTTAAAAATGAACTCCTTGAATTGTATATAACTCTTTTATTTTCTGAGAGAAAAAATATTTTTGATGCCTAAAATCACAGGGATTTTTATGAACTCAACAACCCGTATTGTGACAATTGATTGACAGTTAGAAGTTATATTTTATTGAAAATAATATAGTTACGTCCTCCAATACTTTTTCCGTCACCTATTTTGATATATAACCCATTTTATTTAAATATATTACATCATCTATCTCTGACAATGTTCTGTCTTTTAACCTGATTTCCCGTCACCTATGCATTACTTCTGGCTTTCTTTTGCCCAGTTTTCAACGTCCTCAGCGTCCCCTTCACCGCCATCTTCTCCATCTGAGGCGTATGATTCTATATCCACAAAATCCTTATTGTGAATGCCGGGTGAGACATAGATATAATGGTTACTCCACGGGTCAAGAGGGACCTGTCCTTTTTCTAAGTAACCTTCCTCTCGCCATTTCTTAGGGATAGGCGAGGTGGTAGGTATCACTACAAGTGCCTCAAGCCCCTGGTCTGTAGTTGGGTAGAATCCACTATCCAATTTAAACATTCTGAGTGCATTTTCAAAGTTGGAAATCTGTGCCTCTGTGGCAACCCTCCGTGCCTGCTCCACCCTCTGGAATATCTTCGGTCCCACGAGTGCTACAAGAAGGCTTATAATGACTATAACGACCAGCATCTCTGCCAGGGTAAAACCGGTCCTCTTCTTTAGTAAAGTTGACATATTCTATACACCTCCTTTAAAATTAGATTCTTCCCCTTCGTTACCCTCAGGTTCAGAATGACAATATGGACATTTTTATCTCACCATCTGATTCATTTCAAATATAGGCAATAAAATAGCCAGGACGATAAAGCCTACTACGCATCCCATTGCCACAATCATAACAGGCTCAAGCAGTGAAGTAAGACCCTTAACGGTGGATTCTACCTCATTATCAAAACTATCTGCCACTTTGAGCAGCATCTCGTCCAGACTCCCGCTTTGCTCTCCTACCGATATCATGTGAATGGCGATAGGGGGGAATACGCCGCTCCTTTTCAAAGGAGTTGCAATATTCTCGCCCTCTCCTATATCCTTTGCCGCTTGTTCTATGGCACGGGATAAGACCATGTTATCTGCAACATTTTTCACTATCTCCAATGCCGTAACTATCGGTATCCCGCCGCTTAATAGTGTAGCCAGGGTCCTGGCAAACCTTGCCACTGCAAGTTTTTTTACAAGGTTTCCGAATAAGGGCATATTCAATTTTAATCTGTCAAAGAATACCCTGCCATTCTTTGTCTTTCTTGAAGCCTTGTAAAAAGTAAAAGAGAAAAAGACAGCCGCCAATATTACCCACCAGAATTTCTTCATAAACCCGCCTACGTTGATAAGTATTATAGTAAGGAGAGGCAGTTTCTGACCCAACTGTTCAAATATCTTGGTTACAGTAGGAACTATATAGGTGAGGAGAAAGAACACTACACTTGTGCCGATAAGCATCATAAAGACAGGATAGGCAAGGCTTGCGCTAACCCTGTTTCTCAGGTTTAACTGATTCTCGGTAAAATCGGCTAACCTTGTGAGGACTATGTCTAATGCACCGCTTGACTCACCTGCACGAACCATGCTGACATAAACATGGGCGAAATATTTAGGGTGCTTGGATAAGGCATGGGATAAGGTGCTCCCCTCAGTTACATCTTTATGGATACTGGTGATTATCTTCTTTAACTGCCTGTTTTCAATCTGCTCTATTGTCGCAAGCAGCGATTGCGAAACCGGAATACCTGCACCTAAGAGCGTGGCAATCTGCCTGGTAAATATGGCAATGTCTTTAAGCCCTGCCCTTTTGAATATCTGGAACTCTTCAGGTTTTTCTTTGAGGCTTGTAGGATATATACCTTTATTCCTTAAGGCAGCGCGTGCTGCTTTAGGTCCATCTGCCTCTATTACGCCGCTTAAAACCTTGCCGGATTCACTTAGGGCTTTGTAGATATATAGTGGCATAGGTAATCATATCCTTTAACTTTTTCAAAGACGAGGATTCCATGTATATCCGCACAATCGGCTCTGTGCCTGAGGGGCGGAATAGAACCCAGCTTCCGTCTGCCAGTATAAATTTAAAACCGTCAATCCTGTTTATCCTTGATACTGCCGTCCCTGCAATCTTCTCCGGCGGGTTAGTCTTAAGATTGTTCAGGAGTGCGTCTTTTGCCTCTTGTGTTAAGTGGATGTCTAACCGTTCCCCATAAAATTTTCCAACCTCTTTATATAATGCCTTCAGTATGTCCCTGATAGGCCGTCCAGCACTTGCCACCATTTCTGCCCCTAAAAGACACGCAAGTATTCCGTCCTTCTCAGGAAGATGCCCCCCTATGGATAAACCTCCGGATTCTTCTCCGCCTATTATACAATCCCCTTCTGATATTAGTTTACCTATAAATTTAAAACCTACAGGTGTCTCTACCACTTCTATTCCGTGACGCTGGGCTATGGCATCAACCATGCTGGTAGTAGCTACGCTCCTTGCCACCTTTCCTTTACTGGGCCGTGTCTTAATCAGGTAGTTAAATAATAGGCAAATCACCTGATTTGGCGTAATATAAGTCCCGTCTGAATCAATGATGCCAAATCTATCACCATCCCCATCCGTAGCCAATCCAATATCAGCCCCTGACCCCTTAACCTCATTTTTAAGTCCAATGATGTTCTCCTCAGCAGGTTCCGGCCTGTGTCCGCCAAATAAGGGGTCTAAATTGGTATTTAATGTCTTCACTGAGCATCCGCATTCTTTCAGGAGATTGTCAAGATAGCCCCTTGATGTCCCATGCATACAATCAATGACTACCTTCAAACGTGCCTTTCGCAATACATCTGTTCTGATGAGTCCTTTTATATGCTTGAGATATTGGGGGGCAGGGTTAAATGGTTTGTGGGACAGTCCCATTCTACCGCTTTCAGCCGGTAAATGGGACAGTCCCTGTTTACAAATCTCTTTCTCTATCTTAGACGTAACCTCTGGCTCTGCAGGCCCACCGTGAGACGGGGAAAACTTAATCCCGTTATATTCCGGGGGGTTATGGCTTGCAGTAAAGTTGATGCCGCCGCCTGCCTTTTTCTTTATTATATGATAGGATATAACAGGGGTTGGGGTATCTCTATTGGTTAACCATACAGGGATACCTCTTTGAGACAGTATGTGATAAGAAGTAATGGCAAATTCCTTAGACAGGAATCTCGTGTCATAGCCAATAACTACCCCGTTTTTTGCTATCCCTTCACTGTGCAGGTAATTGGCTATAGCCTCTGTTACAAGCCGCACATTATGGAAGGTAAAATCATCGCTGATAATACCGCGCCAGCCTGATGTGCCAAATTTAATCGCCATTTTTTAGTATCACCCTTCTGCCTGCTATTTTTAATTTTCCTTCTACAACCAATCCTATCGCCTTAGGATAAATTACATGTTCTTGCCTGTGAATCTTCCTCGCTAATGACTCTTCTGTCTCTATATCCCTCACCTCTACCGCAGACTGCAATATAATCGGACCGCTATCCATGCCTTCATCTACAAAATGGACCGTGGGACCTGTAATCTTAACGCCATAATCCAGGGCATCCTTAATACCGGAAGTTCCCTTGAATGAAGGGAGGAGTGCAGGGTGGACATTTAAGATTCTGTTTCTGTACTTTTTCACAAAACCAGGGCTCAACATTCGCATAAAACCCGCAAGGACTATAAGGTTTATATGCTGCTTCTTCAAATTTCTCATTATCTCTTTTTCAAACCCTGTCTTTGTGCCAAATCTTTCAGGGTCTATGAATAACGCCTTTATCCCTGCCCTCTTTGCCCTTGTCAGGCTAAACGAGTCCTGCCTGTCACTTATTACCAATGAGATATTGGCATTGAGTTTTCTTTTTCCTACTGCATTAATAATTGCCTGGAGATTAGTTCCTTTTCCGGAACAGAATATGGCTATATTTTTCATTTTGATACTATAATGATAAATTCTCCGCGTGGCTTATGTTCGGTAAAAAAACTTAAGACCTCACTCACACTGCCTCTTTTAACTTCTTCAAATTTTTTAGTCACTTCCCTGACCACTGCAACAGTCCTGTCTCCCAGGACTTCCTTTATGTCTTCCAAAGTTTTGGTGAGCCTGTGTGGGGATTCATAGAAGATGAGGGTCCTGTTTTCATTGGATAATTCCTTTAACCTGTTCTTTCTTGATTGGGTCTTTGGGGGAAGAAATCCTTCAAATGCGAAACGATGTGCAGGCATTCCTGATAATACCAAACCAGCAGTAAATGCAGTGGGGCCGGGGATGACGGTTACATTGATATTATTCGCCAGGGCAAGGTTGATTATATGAAATCCTGGGTCAGAGATACCAGGCATACCTGAATCAGATACGAGTGCGATATCTTTACCCTCTTTTAACAGCCGGATTAGATAATCACCCCTGGCAATTTTATTATATTCAAAATAACTTATAATCGGGGTCTTGATATTGTAATGCGTAGTTAAATTCCTTGTCCTCCTTGTATCTTCAGCAGCTATGAGGCTGACGCTATTCAACGTCTCTATGGCCCTCAGAGTAATGTCCTTAAGGTTGCCGATTGGTGTCCCGACTATATATAGAATCCCTATATCCACATCCTTACTTTGATATTCTGCAATGTAATCTCCTTTGAGGGATAAAGGTCTACGATAATATCATCAGGTTTAAACCAGAGTTTGATTTCCCTCTCTGCCTCTTGCTCATTAGTAGATGTATGGACTACGTTCTCATAGAGTCCCTTTGTAGTTATCCTGCCATACTGCCCACGTATAGAAACAGAGTCAGCCTCCTCCGGATTGGTAGCACCTGCTAATTGTCTGATTTTCTGAATCGCATCCTCGCCCCAGTAAACCATAGCCATGACTTTTTTCCTGTCGTGAAGTTCTCCCTGAAGGTATTTAACAAGTTCTTCAAAAAAAGGCTTGTCTTTCATGTGTCTATAATGCTCCATCGCTAATTCCCTGCTCACCCGGGTTATCTTCGCTGCCACTATCTCAAGTTTCGTCTCTGAAAGCCTGGTAAGTATGTTTCCTGTCAGAGACTTCTTTAACCCGTCAGGTTTTATCAGAACAAGCGTCTGTTGTGTCATACATCAATCCTTTTCAAAACCAATGTTGCGTTGTGGCCCCCGAATCCTAAGGAATTAGTCATCGCCACCTTAATCTTCATCTGCCGGGCATGGTTTGGAACATAGTCCAAATCGCATTCAGGGTCAGGGGTTTCATAATTGATTGTGGGGGGAGCTACTCCGTTCTTTATGGCAAGGGCACATACTGCACATTCTACGCCGCCTGCAGCACCGAGTAGATGTCCTGTCATAGATTTGGTTGAACTAATCGCAACCTTTTTGGCATAATTACCAAATACGTCCTTTATAGCAATCGTCTCTACCTTGTCATTCAAAACCGTAGAAGTGCCATGGGCGTTTATATAAGAGACGTCCTGAGGCAATAACTTCGCATCCTCTAACGCCATCCTCATAGACCTCTTGGCTCCGTCTCCATCAATACACGGGGCTGTCATGTGATAGGCATCACCGGTCATGCCATATCCAACCACTTCTGCATAAATCTTGGCAGAACGTTTCTTCGCATGCTCATACTCCTCAAGGACTATCATCCCGGAACCTTCACCCATTACAAATCCATCCCTGTCCCTGTCAAATGGGCGGCTCGCCCTTTCAGGCTCATCATTCCTCGTGGATAATGCCTTCATCGCACAGAATCCTCCGAATCCTAAGGGGGTAATACAACTTTCCGTGCCTCCTGTTATCATTACGTCTGCCTCCCCGCGCTGTATTATCTTGAACGAATCCCCGATAGCATGGGTACCTGAGGCACAGGCTGTTGCCACGCAGGAATTAGGTCCCTTTATACCAAACGTGATAGATATCTGGCCAGGAGCCATATTGACTATTAACATTGGTATGAGAAATGGGGATATCCTTGAAGGGCCTTTTTCCAATAAATTCTTATATTGCTCTTCTATTGTATAAAGGCCGCCTATCCCTGAGCCGACCACAGTTCCTATCCTGTTAAGGTCCTCTTTCCCAAGATCAAGCCCTGCATCGTCCAGAGCCATCTTGCTTGCACTCACGGCATACTGGACAAATTTGTCCATCCTCTTCAGGTCCTTGGGATTTATAAACCGTGATGGGTCAAAACCCTTGACCTCGGCAGCGATATGGGACGTGAACCCGTCAGGGTCAAACGCCTTAATACCGGCTACGCCGCTCTTGCCTTCTATGAGTGACTTCCAGAACTCATCCTTTGTATTGCCTACAGGTGAGATTACACCCAGGCCCGTAATTACTATCCTTCTTTTGTCCATCTATTACTTCTTAACAGCCTTTTCTTCTATGTACTTTATTGCCTCTCCTACAGTTCTCATCTTTTCTGCATCTTCGTCCGGTATCTCTACACCAAATTTTTCCTCCAATGCCATTACAAGTTCTACAGTGTCAAGGGAATCGGCTCCCAGGTCATCAATGAATGATGCTGCAGGAGTCACCTCCTCTGGTTTCACCCCTAACTGTTCTACAATTATCGCCTTTACATCATCTGTTACTGCCATCTATCTATTCCTCCTTTCATTCACATTACCATCCCGCCATCTACAGGGATTACCTGCCCTGTTATATAGTCGGAAAAATCTGAAACTAAAAATAACACCGCTTTCGCTACATCTAAGGGCTGGCCAAAACGCCCCCTCGGTATCTGCGCCAGCATCTTCTGCCGGACATCTTCAGGGAGTTTGGCGGTCATCTCTGTATCAATAAAACCAG
This sequence comes from uncultured Planctomycetia bacterium, assembly GCA_964449965.1. Lineage (GTDB taxonomy): Bacteria > Omnitrophota > Gorgyraeia > CAYVEO01 > CAYVEO01 > CAYVEO01. The sequence goes on along the minus strand of CAYVEO010000008.1, from coordinate 22,631 downwards.
GGGCAATAGCATTGACGTTTATGCCCCTTCCAGCCAATTCCTTTGCGGCAGACTTAGTAAGCCCGATTATGCCTGCTTTTGAGGCTGCGTAATTTGCCTGCCCGGCATTCCCTATGATACCTATTATTGATGCAATATTTACAATCCTGCCGGAATGCTGTTTTATCATAACCTTAGAGACTGCCTTGGTAAAATTAAACGTGCCTTTCAGGTTGACTGACAGAACCATGTCCCAGTCTTCTTCTTTCATCCTGATTAAAAGGCCGTCTCTCGTTATCCCTGCATTGTTAATAAGTATATCTATTTTTTGAAATTTGTCAAGGGTTTTATTCACCGTCTCTTCTGCATGACTAAAGTTGGTCACGTCCGTTAAGACGCTTAAGGAACGTCTGCCGAGAGACTCTATCTCCTGTTGTGTCTTAGCAGCCAATTCCATATTTATATCGCATATGACTATATCTGCCCCTTCCTTTGCCAATACGAGACCAATCTCTCTCCCTATGCCTCGTGCCCCCCCTGTGATAACAGCAACCTTACCTTCTAACAGCATATTTTTCTTACCTCCTCTATGTCTTCTGGAGTCCCAACATTATAAACTTCAACATCCGGGTCTATGCGCCGGACCAAGCCTTTCAGGACCTTACCCGGCCCTATTTCAAAGAATGTCCTTATCCCATCCCCAATCATAAGCCGCACAGATTCCTCCCACCTCACAGGGTGGCTGACCTGCCGGACCAATGCCTCTTTGATACGCACTGGTTCCTTAACATAATCAGCGGTTACGTTACTGAGGACAGGAATCTGAGGAGATGATATATTTATCTTATCCAATTCCAGTCCCAACTTAACCCCTGCCCCTTTCATAAAAGAAGTATGGAATGGCCCGCTTACATCTAATAATATAGCCCTCTTTGCACCCCTTATCCTTGCCATTTCTATAGATTTATTTATAGATTCTATCCTGCCTGAGACTACAATTTGCCCCGGGCAGTTTAAATTGGCGAGTTCTGCACCTGACTCAGTGCATATCTCTTTAACCTGAATCTCTGTAAGACCTATAATAGAAGCCATCTTTCCCGGATTTATCTGTGACGCCTCTTCCATGTATTTACCCCTTAGCCTTACTATTTTGATGGCATCCTCAAAAGATATTGACCCGGCGCAAACTAATGCTGAATATTCCCCAAGACTTAATCCTGCTAATGCCTCAGGATGAAAATGTATTCCATCTTTACTTGATGACTCTAATGCAATCTTTGACGCAATGCTTACGAGCAGGATTGCAGGCTGGCTATTCTCTGTTCTAACAAGTTCTTCTGCAGGACCTTCAAAACAGACCTTCTTTAAATCAAACTTTAGGATTTCTTCTGCCTTGTGGAACAGCCATCTTGCGGCCGGGAATTTTTCATATATGGCCTTACCCATGCCCACGTATTGCGCTCCCTGGCCCGGGAATAGGTACCCTACCATTTAATGACAGCTGCCCCCCATGTCAGTCCGCTTCCAAAGGCAACCAATGCAACTATATCACCTTTTTTTATCCTGCCGGTTTTTACTGCTTCTGCAAGGGCAACCGCCGTAGAGGCACTTGACATATTACCATATCTTTCTAAGTTTATATATACCTTTTCATCACATAGACTAATCCTCTTTGCTACAGATTTAATGATTCTGATATTTGCCTGATGGGGTATAAGGCAATCTATATCTTTACATGTCAGGTTGCATTTAGAGAGTGCCTTATTGACTGCATCTGCCATAATCCTTACTGCCATCTTGAATACCTCGTTTCCACTCATCTTTAAGAAATGTAATTTATTGTTTAGCGTCTCATACGTAGCTGGAAACCTGCTGCCGCCAGCAGGAAGGGTGAGCAGTTCGCTATCCCTGCCGTCTGCACCGAGATAGGTTGAGATTATACCATTGCTTCTGGATGGCACCAGCACAGCTGCGCCTGCCCCGTCTCCAAACAATATGCACGTATTCCTGTCTGACCAATCTACTATGGTAGAGAGCAATTCCGCACCTACAATCAGGGCGTTCTTATAAGTCCCGTTTGCCAGAAATTCTCTGGCGATATTCATTCCGTATATGAACCCGGAACATGCCGCACCTATATCAAAACATGCCGCACTAAATGCCCCAAGTTTTTTTTGGACCATACAAGACGTAGACGGAAATTGCATATCAGGGGTTATAGTTGCCACTATAATAAGTTCTATATCCTTAGGTTTAAGCCCTGCATTATCTATTGCAGATTTAGCAGCCATATATGCAAGTTCACTCGTAGGAGTCCCCTTCTCGGCTATCCGCCGCTCTCTTATCCCTGTCCTTGTCCTTATCCATTCGTCAGAGGTATCTACCATTTTTTCCAGATCAAAATTGGTCAGGACTTTTTTGGGAAGATACGCTCCTAAACCGACTATCTTCGCCGTCTTTTTATAGTTCATATCTTACCCTCATTAATCGCATCCATTATATGTTTATTGACATGATGCACTACGTATTGGCCTGCTGCCCTTATCGCATTTTTTATCGCCTTGGGATTTGAACCTCCATGCGCTATGATGCATATCCCGTCTATGCCGAGCAGCGGCGCACCGCCGTATTCAGAATAATCTATTTCCTTCTTAAGGCTTCTAAAGGCAGGTTTACTCAAGAGGGCTCCGATTCTCGTAAAAAATCCCTTATTCAGTTCACGCCTTAACAATTCCCCAATAGTCTCTGCCATACTCTCTGATACCTTTAGCACTACGTTGCCTATAAATCCATCGCATATCGTAACGTCGCACTTGCCTGCAAATATGTCCCTTCCTTCTGAATTGCCGATAAAGTTAAGAGGACTCTGTTCTAAAAGTTTATACGTCTCTTTTATAAATTCGGTCCCCTTGGATTCTTCCTCTCCTATATTCAACAGCCCTATACTCGGATTCTTCTTGCCTAATATATACTTAGAGTAGACATGCCCCATAATCCCGTATTGCAGGAGGTGCTTTGGCTTGGCATCTATGTTTGCCCCCACGTCTATAAGCAATGTTGGCTCTTTTAAAGTAGGTATAACAACCGCTATACCGGGACGTTCCACCCCCTCAATAGTTCTCATACCCAGGGTAGCAGCGCATACTACTGCCCCGGTATTTCCTGCAGAGACTATTGCATCCACCTGGTTCTCTTTGGCAAGGTGGACCATCACATTAATGGAAGAGTCTTTCTTCTTCCTTATGGAAATAGCAGGAGATTCATGCATCTCTATGGTCTCGCTCGCATGGTGGACTTTTATGTTGGCAGGATAAGGACGATGGCGTGCGAGTTCCTTCTCTATTGCATCTTTATCCCCGACAAGGACTATCTCAAAGCCATTATCTCTGGCAGCATCAACTGCCCCATCGATGACTATCCCGGGGGCATTATCGCCGCCCATTGCATCAATGGCGATTCTCATTTTTTCTCTGCCTCTTTAACCTTTATCTCCACGACCTTCCTGCCCTTATAATATCCGCAATAAGGGCAGACCCTGTGGGTAAGTTTCTGCTGCCCGCATTGTGAACATACTGAAAGTGAGGGATTAGACAATTTCTGATGAGTTCTGCTCTTATCCCTCCTTGATCTAGAATGTCTTCTCTTTGGTAGCGCCATCTTCTCCTCCTCCTTATAACTTAATCAACTTTGCATCGGATATGTTAGGTAATCCCTTTACCTGGTCCAGGACATCCTGCGAGACAGGACTGTCAACATTTAAGACGGTAATTGCCTGCCCGGTAGATTCCTCCCTGCCAAACGTCATCCCTGCTATATTTATATTATTCTTGCCAAGTATAGTGCCAATACCTCCTATGATACCGGGCTTATCTAAGTTAAAGGTTATAATCATATACCCTTCCGGCACTGCATGGACGTAAAAATTGTCTATCCTGACAATCCTTGGGGTGTTCTTGGTGAATAGTGTCCCGCTGATTGAATTACTCATTTTATCCGTCCGGACCTCTACGGAAATAAGATTGGTAAAATCCTCTACATCAGTCGTCCTGGTCTCCCTGACCTCTATCCCGCGCTCTTTTGCGATAAAAGAGGCGTTGACATAATTAACTGTCTCACCCAGGACAGGCGTAAGCAAACCTTTAATAAGGGCGATGGTTATAGGGGCTAATTCATGATTGGTTACCTCTCCTCCATAATTCACCTTTACCTGGCTTATACGGCCGCTCGCCATCTGTGACTGGAGTGACCCGATTTTTTCTGCAAGTTTTACATAGGGTTCTATCACCTTAAATACCTCAGGCGTTACTGACGGGATATTTACAGCATTCCTTATACCCCTGCCCTTCAAGGCATCCCTGACCTGTTTGGCTATGTCTATCGCAACATTAACCTGTGCCTCTTCAGTAGATGCTCCTAAGTGCGGGGTTGTGATTACACAATCTAATTCCATGAGACGGTTATCCACAGGCGGCTCTGTCTCAAATACATCCAGGGCTGCCCCAGCCGCCTTCTTTGATTTGATGGCATCAAATAATGCCGCCTCATCTATAATGCCGCCTCTTGCGCAGTTTATGATTCGGACGCCATCCTTCATAATCTTAAACTCATTCTTAGAGATTAAGTGTCTCGTATCGTCAATCAATGGCGTATGGACGCTGATATAATCAGACCTTGATAAGAGGTCCTTTAAATCTGCTAACTCAACCTCTAACTTCTCTGCCTTTTCCATGGACAGGAAAGGGTCATATGCAATTACCTTCATACCAAAGGAAATCGCCCGCTTAGCTACTTCCGCACCAACCCTCCCCAGACCAATTATCCCGAGTGTCTTACGAAATACCTCCACACCTGTAAATTTCTTTCTCTCCCATTCATTATTCTTTACTGAAAGATTTGCCTGGGGGATATTCCTGCTCAATGCCAATAACATACTGAACGTATGTTCTGCAGTGGAGATGGTATTACCTTCAGGCGTATTCATAACTATTATGCCGCGCTTGCTTGCAGAATCTACGTCAACGTTATCCAACCCAACCCCTGCCCTGCCGAGGACCTTCAACTTTTCTGCATTATCTATAATCTCTCTCGTTACCTTAGTCGCACTCCTTATAATAAGTCCTTCGTAATCCTTAATAATCTTTTTCAGTTCATCCGGGGCAACCTTATCCCTGACGTCTAATTCTATGTCCTTCTCTTCTCTAAGTATATCAAGCCCTTCTTTGGAGAGTCCATCTGTTATTAAGATTTTCATCTTGCAAATGCCTCCTGTGCTGCTACAAGACCAGCACCCGGTGAAAATCCGTATCCTGAATCCTTAAGTGCCATCTCTAAAGCTGCTATTGCCACTATTACATCAAACTCTACCATGTAGCCCAAATGGGCAATTCTAAACGTCTTACCCTTGAGCTCACCCTGTCCGCCTGCAATTGTCACGCCGTATTTATCCCTCATAAGTTTTACCAGATTTTTCCCGTCTATCCCTTGAGGAACCTGGACTGCGGTAACTGCGTTGGAAGGCGCCTTGGCAAATAATTCTAACCCTAACGCCTGGACAGCCTTCCTTGTGGCGTCTGCCAATCTCCTGTGCCTTAAAAATATATTTACCAACGTTTCCTTTTTAATAATCTTCAGAGACTCACTTAAAGCGATGACAAGAGAAATAGCAGGTGTGAATGGGGTATCGTTATTGTCATAAGCCTTTTTAGCCGACTTTAAGTCAAAATAAAATCTGGGACATTTTGCAGAGTCCACACGTACCCATCCCTTCTGGCTCACGCTAAAAAATGCAAGCCCAGGCGGAATCATAAGCCCTTTCTGTGAGCCGCTCACCACCACGTCTATCTTCCAGTCATCGGTCTTTAGGTCATCAGCACCTAATCCACTGATGGCATCTACTACTAATATTGCTTCATCATATCTTGAGACTATTTTACTTATTGCCTCTATATCATTCAGGACGCCTGTTGACGTCTCGCAAAGGGTAGTATATACAGCCTTTATCCCTTTATTCTTAAGGAGTGAGCGCTCTATCAATCCAGGGTCCACAGGATTCCCCCACTGGACGTCTATCGGAATAGCCTCTACTCCGTAAGCCTCGCAAATCTCTGTAAATCTCTCGCCAAATTTCCCGCCCCTGACCACCAACGCCTTGTCTTGAGGGGACAAAAAGTTTACAACAGACGCCTCCATAGCCCCTGTCCCTGAAGAGGCAAATGTCAGGACATCGTTCTTAGTCTGGAATACGTACTTAAGCCCCTCATTCACTTCTTTAAAAAGGGCTTGATACTGGGGCGTCCTGTGGTGAAATATAGGGCGTGCCATTGAAAGAAGGGCATCTGTGGGAACAGGCGTCGGTCCTGGTGATAACAGGTATTCTTTTTTCACTTCTTTCCCTCCATAAGCGCAATCTTTAATACTTCATCCATATTATTGACTAATTTTATATCAAGTTCCTTTCTAACGTTCTTTGGTATATCTTCTAAATCCTTTTCGTTTTCCCGCGGTATCAAGACGGTCTTCATCCGTGCCCTGTGGGCTGCCAATATCTTGGACTTTAACCCGCCTATAGGCAGGATATTCCCGCGCAGGGTAATCTCACCTGTCATAGCCACATCCTTTCTGACAGGGCGTCTGGTAAGGTTTGATACGAGGGCACAACCCATGGTAATGCCTGCTGATGGACCATCCTTTGGTATGGCACCTTCAGGGACATGAATATGTATATCTACCTTACGATAAAAATCCTCAGGGATTCTTAATTGGCGTGCCCTGGAACGGATGTAGGTCAACGCTGCATGAGCAGATTCCTTCATCACGTCTCCGAGTTTACCTGTCATCATAAGATTCCCCTTACCTTTTACTACAGAACTTTCTACGGACATTATATCCCCGCCCACCTCTGTCCATGCAAGCCCTGTGGCTACGCCCACGCCATTTTTCATTTCTATCCTGTCATCAGGATATTGCGGGGGCCCTAAGAATTTGTGGAGGTTATTCTGGGAAATCCTTACCATGTAAGACTCTCCCTTGGTCACTACCTCGCGGGCAACCTTTCTGCAGATTCTTGCAATCTCTCTCTCAAGGTTTCTCACCCCGGCTTCTCTCGTGTATTTCCTGATAATGTTCATGACAGCATCTTCTGAAAATGAAAGGTTATGCCCCTTCAATCCGTTAGATTTTATCTGTTTCTTGATTAAAAACCGGGTGGCAATCTGGACCTTTTCGTATTCTGTATACCCCGGCAATTTTATTATCTCCATCCTGTCCTGAAGCGGCTCAGGGATGTTATCCTGGATATTACTTGTAGTAATGAACATCACATCAGAAAGGTCAAATTCAACCTCTAAATAATGGTCACTAAATGTATGATTCTGCTCCGGGTCAAGGACTTCCAGCAGGGCACTTGACGGGTCACCCCTGAAATCCATTGACATCTTATCAATCTCATCAAGAAGAAAAACAGGGTTCTTTGTCTTTGCCTTTGCCATGGACTGGACAATCCTGCCGGGCAATGCCCCTATATATGTCCTCCTATGCCCTCTTATTTCTGCCTCATCCCTCACCCCGCCAAGGGAAAGCCTGACAAAATTCCTGCCCAATGCCCTGGCTATAGACCTTGCGAGGGAGGTCTTTCCAACGCCAGGCGGACCGACAAAACAGAGTATCTCGCCTTTCATCTTCTTTGCTAATTTCTGCACTGCTAAATACTCTAATATCCTCTCCTTCGGTTTTTCAAGTCCATAGTGGTCCTCGTTAAGGACTATTTCTGCCTCCTTAACGTTCAATTTATCCTTGCTCTTCTGGGACCATGGGAGAGCGACGAGCCAATCTACGTAATTCCGAATCACGGTAGCCTCAGGCGACATGGGGTAACTTCTCGCAAGTTTATCTAATTCCTTTAATGCAATTTCTTCAGCCTCTTTGCTCATCTTCGCCTTGACGATTTTTTCTTTGAGTTCCTTTACCTCGCCGCCGTATTCATCCTTTCTGCCCAGCTCCTTCTCTATCGCCTTCAATTGTTCCTGTAGATAGATTTCCTTCTGGGTCCGCTCCATTTGTTTACGAACGTTACCCATTATCTTCTTTTCAATCTGCAAAATCTCTATCTCGGAATTGAGGAGCCTGGTAAGATGGTTCAATCTCTCATCAGGTGATACGGTTTCAAGAAGGTATTGTCTGTCCGATACCTTGACCGTAAGGTGCGAGGCTATAATATCTGTCATCTGCCCTATATCCTCCACACCTGCAATGGATGAGGTAACTTCAGGAGGAAGTTTGGGATTCAATTTTATATATTGCTCAAATTGAAAAACCACTGACCTTGTTAATGCCTCTATTTCCTTTGTCTTTTCTACCGCTTTATATAAGGGTTCTACGCTTACCTTAAAATAATCTTTCTTAGACAAAAATGAATGGACCCTTGCCCTGACCTTGCCTTCTATCAATGCACGGGCAGAGCCGTCCGGCAATTTAAACAACTGCAGTATCTTGGATATAGTGCCGACGGGATAGATGTCTTTCTCAGCAGGTTCCTCAACCCCCAGGCTCTTCTGGGTAGAAGTGAGTATATACTGGTCCTTCTGCATAGCATCGTCCAATGCCTTGATTGAACGCGACCTTCCGACTAATAGGGGCACTATCATAGAGGGGAAGATAACTATGTCTCTAACAGGCAATAGGGGTAATGAATCTTTTGAAAATGATTCATGGACGCTATTTTTTGCGTTCTGACTTTTTACTCGTAATGACTTCATCAACTATACCGTATTCCTTAGCCTCTTCTGCTGACATAAAATAGTCCCTGTCCGTGTCCTTCTCTATCTTTTCAAGCGGCTGGTTTGTATGAATAGAAAGTATCTGGTTTATGCGTTCTCTTATCCTGAGTATCTCCTTTGCCTGGATACTTATATCTGCCGCAGCACCCTGGACACCACCCCATGGCTGGTGTATCATAATCCTTGCATGCGGGAGGACATACCTCTTCCCTTTGGTCCCGGCACAGAGTAAAAGTGCACCCATACTCGTTGCCTGACCTACACAATATGTATTTACGTCACATTTGACAAACTGCATCGTATCATATATCGCCAGGCCGGAAGTTACCGCACCCCCGGGACTATTGATATAGATATTGATATCCTTGTCAGGGTCTTCCATCTGCAGGAACAGCATCTGGGCAATGACGAGGTTTGAAATGATGTCATCTATCGCCGTACCTATAAATATTATCCTGTCCTTCAATAACCTTGAATAGATATCATACGCCCTTTCACCCCTGCCTGTCTGTTCCACCACTATAGGAACCAATGTGCTCATGTCTCAACCTCCTCTATGTTTGAATTTTTCAATAAGAAATCCATTACCTTTTTACTCAAGATGCCAAGCTCCAAATCGTCCATAAGTCCCTTTTCTTCCAGATAAGTTTTCGTCCTATCTGCACTTTTCCCTGATATTCTGGCACGAAATTCAATCTCATTATCAATCTCTTCCTGGGAAACTGTAAGTCCCTCATTTTTTGCAATCTTATCTAACAGGAAGAATACCTTTATTTCTCTAACTGCCCTTTCTTTCAAATGTTCTCTTAAGGTGTCTTCTTTTGAGTCAACAACCTCTTTTTTCATACCATCTGACACCAGCCGGTTCCGGGCCTGTTTTACTAATCCGTCTAAGTGTCTTTCCACCATGGATTGAGGGCAATCAAAAGAGGAGTTTAGAATGAGTTCGTTTATTATTTGTACATTCATATCATCCTGCACCTTTGACTCATTTGTGGATTCTATCTCATCCCTGATATTCTTTTTAAGTTCCTCTAAGTTCTTATAATCGCCTAAGGACATTGCAAACTCATCGTCAATCCGGGGTAATTTCTTTTCCTTGATGCCCTTTACTGATACCTTAAAATGACTGACCTTAGCCGCACCTTCTGATTTAGCATCACCTGCAGGCATGGTAAGGCTGAATTTCTTCTCATCGCCGGGTTTTGACCCTGTGAGTTGTTCGGAAAAACCAGGTAGTTCCCGTTTATCACCCAATAATATCCTGACGTCATTTCTTTTTATAACCTCGCCATCCACAGTATATTCCATATCACAGTCAAGATAGTCCCCTGTACCGGCAGTCCTATTTTCTATAGCCGCAAATTCTGCTTCTCTGTCCTGAAGGGAACCGATTACCCTCTCAACATCTTCATCCGTTACCTTGATATTCTTCTTTTTAATATTAAACCCTTTGTACCTTTTTAAATTTACCTCGGGTTCCACCTCCACCTCGGCATGAAATGATAATAGATTGTCCTCCTTTAACTCTACGTTTGATATGCCTGGCTCACTGACAGGAGACAGCTCCTTTTCCTTCATAGCCTCAATACACGTTGCCGGGATTAATCTCTTTAATACCTCTTTTCTGGATTCTTCTTTATAATGCGTTTTTAAGATATCCAACGGGGCCTTACCCACCCTGAACCCGGGGACATTGGCCACCTTGCGTATATCTTTATATACCTCATCAAATTCCTTTGACACGATATCCTGCGGCACTTCAATCTTTAGTAATCTCTTACAAGGTTCTATGCGTTCTATATCTATCTTCATCCTTCATCCTTTTCTTTACCAATAAATTTTGGAGCGGGAAACGGGACTCGAACCCGCGACATCAACCTTGGCAAGGTTGCGCTCTACCAGCTGAGCTATTCCCGCATGAAACTTTATAACCACAGATAAACACTGGTAAACACTGTCCAAAACTTAGTCAATTACCTGTGTTCATCTGTGTTAATCTGTGGTTTATACTTTCCTCTGTTGGTGCGAGAGGCGGGAGTCGAACCCGCAATCCAAAAGGAAGTAGCTCCTAAGGCTACCGCGTATGCCTATTCCGCCACCCTCGCATGGTACGCCGTGATGGAATCGAACCATCAACCAACGGATTAAGAGTCCGCTGCTCTGCCTGGTTGAGCTAACGGCGCCCGCATGTTTGATAAGAAACTTTGTAACCTATATTTACTTCGGCTCAGTAGGCAATGGCTCCCGAGGAGTCACAGGACCTAATTTAATAGAACCACACTGAGGACATTTAGGCATATCCATCATGGGTGGACCGCCAGGGCCTTTAGGCGGAGTTTGAGGTTTCATTGTAAATACAAATCCACAGTCAGTGCATTTGATTGCCCTGTAAGCTGCTGCCTTGCCGCATTTAAGACATTTCAAGGGAAGTTTCTGCCCGCCATATATCTTGGTATTAAATACATTGTCACATTGCTCGCACTTGAAATCAGTTGTATAATAATATTTCTTGGGCTTCATCCGCTGAACGGTAAAACCTATGAATATCACTATCACTACTACCAGTATAACCCCTACCTTTGGATTCTTTTTCCAATCTACCACGTTATATCACCACCTTTCTTAATTCTTAAATTTAGTCTTGAGTCTAGAGTCATGAGTCTGGAGTCTTTTAACTCTTTAGACCCTGGACTCTCGACCCTTTAGACTCTAATTAAATTATCATTATATAATAAAAGATTTTTCCCGTCAAGAAAATTCCTAAAATCCGCGCCCGGCAGGACTTGAACCTGCAACCATTGGATTCGAAGTCCACTACTCTATCCCTTGAGCTACGGGCGCATCGGTTATGCTCATTTAAATTTTGGATAGTATAGCCTCAATTCGTTTATAAGTGTATTGAAAGGAATCTGGCCCGGGCCTGATGGAGCATTAATGTAGGTATAAGTAAGCAAAGAACCGAAAAAAGGGAAGAAGACACGGGAAATGGCACTATTATTTCCTAAGGAAATAGCTATTAAGTTTTTATCCTTATGTTTTAAAGTAATCTCCATCAACCTTAACAAATCCGCAGGTTCCCTTGCAAAGGTTGCTATCTTAACTATATCTGCTTTTTTGTCCATGGCAGTTTCTATTATCTCCTCTAATCCTCTATGTGTAGGGGTATCCCTGAAATTGTGAAACGAAATTATCCCTGTTTTCCCGTCTCTATGTGCCCGGGATATCACCTGACACAATATGTTAGAATATAACTCAATGTCAACTGCGTCCACCAGAGGCATTACCCGTTCAAACAACTTTAGACGTTCCCCTTCTAATATATTTCTTGCCCCACCTTCTTTCCTGCTGCGGACAGTCGCTATGATTGGCATCTTATGCCTTTTAAGCATATTGACTTTTTGAACAACATATTCTATATCCATCTTTTTAAAGCGGTCTATCCTTGCCTCAAGTATGTCAGCGCCCTTTTCCTTCACCCTTCTGATAGAAGGTGCAGGTGTAGTATCATCTACGCTGACAACCACCCTCGGGACAACGCCAAGTTTTACGTCCTTTATCTTTACCAATTTAATTACCTATTTATTTGATAATCCAGTGTTACGGTATTACCGTTCCGTTCTACATCTACCTGTATATTTGCCGCATCCTTTAACTTCTGATATGCCTGAATCAACTGCTCAGGGGTTTCTATTGACATGCCATTAACCCGCCTTACAATATCACCGCTTTTAAATCCTACCTTCCCGAACAGACTACCTTCCCGAAAATTCTCTACCTTGTATCCTTTAGCCACACCGTCCTCAAAATAAGGCGCTATGTTGACCTCGCTTAAAATCTGATTGGCATTATTTACCGCTGTGTTTATATCATCTTTATTGAATACCCACCGGTTCTCTCCAACCTTTGTAGGTACAAGTTCACTCCTGTTCCGGGATGAATTCGCATCAGGCGGCTTGGGAGGAGACGGGGGCTGCTGTCCAGGTGACGGTTGGGCAGGCTGCCTGCCCGCAAGCATGGCTACCTTATCCTCATCAATGACCATCAATATCTCTTCTTTACCATCTCTATTTAATATGACCCTGTTCCTATATATCTCTATTATCTTAGCGCCGCTTATTACGTCTCCCACCTTATATAAGTCTTGTTTTCTTGTCGTCATATCCTCTATGACAGCCCATGAGTAAGAAGGGTCATCTCCTACAACCGTGCCCTTCAATTGCAATTGTAAAGGGGTCTTGGGCAGGCTGTCTCCCATATCAAGCCTTTTCTTGGGGGATAAATCCTCTTCTTTTTTAACTACCTCAGGTTTTGGAAACAGTCCTCTTTCCTCTATGATATGGTAATAACCCAATGGTTTTTTACTCTGAGCTGTTAGCGGTACTACTTTAGCATACTTTAAGGAAGATGGGACTGCCTCTACGGTCCACTTCTGGGTTTTTGATTCCATGAACGTCCGCCTTATATGCATCCCGGCATAGATGCATCCCGCAAGGAAGATTATATTTACCAGAAATAAGAATCTCTTTAACACAATATACATTATACCCCACGGTAGGAAATATGTCAACAACTCACTTGCTAACCTCCAGATATAGAGAGTTTTTCAAACCTTATAGCTTCAGGGCCTATAAAATTACCCAGAAACACCCCTTCTTTGGAAAATGTAGACTCACCCATTGCCTCAAATACATTTCCCATTACTGCCCCGCCTTTGATAGGGGCAATTTTATCTCCTTTGATTTTATAACCTAACCTTATCTCGCCTACGAATTTGCCTGTGACAGGGTCAGGATTCATCCATGAAAATTCCACGATATGATAGGTTGTCCCACCCCCCCTTAACAATGCCTCTAAAGGTGTATCGCCCGGCTCTACTATGATATTACCGAATGGGCCTGTTGCCTCAATACCGAGCCAGTCTGCAAATCGCTTCGCTGCCCAATATCGGACAAATCTTCCATCCTCTATTACTGTAACCTCATTTCCCGGCAGACCCTCCTCATCAAAAGGGGAACTGTTATTGCCAAACGGATAGATTGTGCTGCCCTTTAATGTCAATCTATTGCCGTTTGTCTGAGGTAGACCAAATACCCTGTCACCCTTTTCAAACCTGCTCAATTTTTTATACTTTGCATTACCTGATGCATGAAAGATAAACGGTGAAAAAAACGGGACCAATGCATCCTTACTTATCACTACCGGAAACTCTCCTGTCTCTGGAGGAGCTGCCTTTAAACTGTCCATGGCAAACCTGGCATTCTCATCAATGATTGAGTCAAAAGAGAGAGCCTTTAATTTCCTTCTTGTGCACTCAACGTGCTTCTCGGATTCTTCCTTGCCATCCTTTGAAATAAGGACCATGTCAATGGATATAAAGGTATCTTCCTTTTTAACGTCTACTCCTTTACTCGTCTTCAACTCAATCTTACGTTCAGAAATGTATGCCTCTAAACTTGAAAGCCGGACGCCGCATCTTGCAATAGCACTATATGCCTCTTCCCTTATATTATCCAGGATGGATTGATTATTCCCTGTTAATCCCTCATCTTTTATCACGACAGACGGATAGACGTTAGACGATGGAAGTTGATAAGGAGGATTTTGGACGAGACCTGCCGCAAAGACGGCTTCATCTAATTTATCATCCATGGAATCTGACTCAAGGATAGTTATTACACTATCGCCTCTATATCCATCGTGGTCATTGAATATCCTTAAGACGTAAGAGATGGAATCCACCCTCCTTAAACCCTCAGGATTATCACCTATAAGATATGCCTGTGCCTCGTTTTCCCGGATACTGGTTAACGTCCAATCATGGATGCCCTTATGTCTTGAGAGTTTATCTACAATTAGTCTTTCCATCCTACCCCAATCTCGCTTTCATCCTCAAGTGCGGACCACCTGTAGAAACCCTGACGAACTCCTTATGTCCCTTCCCGCAACCCCCGCCTTCCAATTCAAAATCATTGCCTACTTCGGATATGCCCTTGAGAAGGTCAGGGACATATCCCGTTATCCCTACCGGCGAATAGACCCTGCCTGTCCACTTACCATTCTTTATCTCTCTGCCTATATGTGCAGTCACCTGAATCCCCCATCCTTTAGGGTCCTCCATCCCGCTCTCGCACTTCTCAAGATAGATACCATTATCAACCCCTTTAATCATCACTTCTGGCGAGGTTTTTCCTCTCTTAAAGAATGTATTGGACATCCGTGCATATACCTTCCTTTTGAAACTCTCCCGCCTCCCGTTGGCAGAACGCGGGATATCCAGCGAGATACTTGAGAAGAGGTCTGTTATACCCCTCTTCAGTATGCCGTCTTCAATAATTATAGTTGGGGCGGCTAATTTACCTTCATGGTCAAAGAAATACGAACCTGCCGCCCCGGGTATAGATGGGTCATCTGCCATATGGACAATCTCTGATGCAACGGGTCTGCCGACATAATCCCTGCCCCGGGCCCTGTCCTTCAGAAACATATCTGTCTCTACGCCATGGCCAAATGCCTCATGGGCGATAACGCCGGAGACTGTTGGTGAGGTAATGGTATCATAAAATCCTGGGTTGATTCTTTCGGCATGAAGCAATTGGAGAAGTGACTCCTTAGTCTTTTCAATATCACTATCAGGAATACGGGTAATCTCAAACCCGCCTGTGCCTGTCCTGCTCCACCAGTTATACTCTGTCCTGTTATCTTGTGATGCAAAGAGGGTAAATGAGATAGACGTCAATATTATATTTTGCCTGAGCTCTTTGTCTTTGTCAGCAAATATATTGACCTCTTCAATATCTGAGTAACTGACATTCACGTTGACGAGCCGTCTATCCATTGACTTTAATTTAGCATGTAACTCCCTGACGCAATCCATCTTATCTTTTAAGGAAACCTTTGAAGGAGGAATCTTGCAATCTGTTGCAAACGTCAGGCTTTCACATTTACTATTCGTGACAGCTGGTTCAATAAATGGTATCTTTGCATTCTCAAATCTTTCTCTTAAATAAGAAGCCTTTTTCAGAAGTGCATCCCTATCTAATTCACTCGTTGCTACTTCTTCAAAATAAGGGTGCTGGCGCGACGACAATATTCTCAATACCACGCCCTCTTGCGGGGGGATAATGGAAATACGCTCTTCTGTATTGTCCCTGGAGATTCTCACGCCTCTCATAGATGAGAATGCAGCAGATGGATAGCCCCTTTTAAACTCAAGCATTTCATCTACTGTGGCAGATAACAACTCTTTGATTGAATTATTCATCAAATGCCTATGTTATATTTTAAGTAATCGGCAGTTGTTTGTTGCACCAATGTGTTTTCATTTAAATATTTCATGTTTTTTTCTTTTTGGAATTAAGCAATTTTTTTACTTCACGGTCAAAGTCGGATTCAAGCATGCGGTCCTGAATGACTTTGTATTTTTCATATTCGCTTTCTGCCAGCGACACGGCAACCTCATGGCTGATCTTACCGCTGTCTTTCAAAATATCTTCTTCATTAAACTGCAAAAAAGCATCCAGTTTGTTTACCCAATCTTTCATATACATGACAATGCCTTTTTGCGCCTGCATTTCCGCATAATCAAGATACATAG
>CAYVEO010000008.1:0-6233 GCA_964449965.1 uncultured Planctomycetia bacterium | reverse complement strand
TGGCAATACTGACATCGGTTTTGCGAATAACACCCTTTGGGCTGTTTTTCCAACTGGTTAAACCCATATATGGCTTTTTGCTGTCGGCTCTTTGAGTAATGATTTCCGCGGCGGTCTGCCCACTTATGGCAAAGTGTAGTTTATTCTGGACCGTGGCAAAAAATTGTTTAGTGATTTCTGTATTCGGATCGTAATCAGCGCTGCACTGCGAGTAAATATCAGTAATTTTTTGATAGAACCTTCGTTCGCTGCTGCGGATATCTCTGATGCGCGCCAGTTGTTCTTCAAAGTAATCCTGCCCGAAGATGTTGCTGGGATTTTTAAGCCGCTCATCATCCATAGCAAATCCTTTGATGATATATTCTTTCAGTACTTGTGTCGCCCATATACGAAAATGGGTTGCCCTCTGCGAATTTACCCGGTAGCCAACAGAGATGATAACATCGAGGTTATAAAACTTTGTTTGATATGTTTTGCCGTCAGCAGCAGTATGTGCAAAATTTGCACATACTGAATTTTCCTCTAACTCTCTGCTTTCAAAAATGTTTTTAAGATGTTTTGTAATAACAGATCTATCTACATCAAAAAGTTCGGCAATCTTTGCCTGCGTCAGCCAGACATTTTCATCGTGTAAAAATATCTCCACCTTCACCTTGCCGTTTGGTGTGGTGTAGAGCAGAAACTCTGTAAATGTATTCTGTTTGGCAATCTGTTTATTCTTTTTCATAACTTTATACCTCAATTACACCGCTCATTAGCCACCTATTCAATGCTCTGAAAGTGAGCCCCGTTAAATTATTTGGATTTTTATCAAGTATAGAAAACTTGTATAAAACAATGTCTTTACGCCACTAAAACCTAATTCTGAATTATTCACAGCCTCTCGGAGCTAAAGGAACATACCTTATTCCTTCCGCTTTCTTTAGCCTTGTATAGGGCATGGTCCGCCTTGTTTATCAGCTTCTCAACGGTATCCCCTTCTTTAAATTCTGCCACTCCCACGCTAATCGTTACCTTACATTCCTGTGGAATCCCCTCTGATGCAAAGCGATGTTCCTCCATCTGTCTTCTGATTCTCTCTCCAAATATTAAACCTTGAGCCTCAGACGTAGAGGGCAATATAAATATAAATTCCTCACCCCCGTATCTGGCAATAACATCAACTGCCCTGCTATTCTTTTTTAAGAGTTGAGCAATCTCTTTTAATAGAAAGTCTCCTACGAGGTGGCCATAGGTATCGTTATATCTTTTAAAATAGTCAATGTCTATCATAATAAGAGACAATGCTTGAGGATAACGTAGAATTCTGTTTATTTCATTTTCTAAATTTCTATAGAAATATCTATAATTATATATCCCTGTAAGTTCATCTGTGATAGATAGTTCTTGTATCCTCTCCATATCATGCTGTAATTTTTCAGTTACGTTATTGAAGAAATCAAATAGCTCCCCTGTTTCATCCTCTCTATCCTTCTTGAGGCGTTGCGTAACGTCCCCGCCCTGGACAAGCCTCGCCCATTTAGTAAGTTTTAAGATAGGCTTAATCAAATCCTTTGCCACCAGGAATCCCAGGAAGGCAATAAAAATGCTTATAACAAAAATCAGGGAGATATATATTATTTCGTCTACGGATACTTCAGGGAATACGTAAGAGACGAGTAAATAGCCTGCTGATAAGAGCGGGATTATAGACATCAGGGCAAATCCTATGATAAGTTTGGGATTTAATCCCTGGAACCGCAGCGAGAGGCGTTTCTCAAGATTAGCCACTTTGCGTGACCTCTATTTTTTCTTCCTCACTCTGGGATTTGTCCGGCAGGGGCGCAGCGTTTTTCTTATCGGTGAATTTGACTGAGACTATCTTTGATATCCCGGATTCTTCCATCGTAACGCCATACATAACATCTGCCATACCTATGGTCTTCTTGTTGTGAGTGATAATAATAAACTGAGAGGTCTTTACGAAATCCTGCAAAACCTTTGTAAACCTGTCCACGTTTGCCTCGTCCAGCGGTGCATCAATCTCATCTAAGACACAGAACGGCGAGGGCTTTATCTTAAATACGGCAAACAGCAGTGATATGGCTGTCAATGCCTTTTCTCCTCCAGAGAATAGAGAAATACTCTGAAACTTTTTACCTGGCGGCCTGGCTATTATTTCTATTCCGCTTTCCAATATGTCTTCCTGGTCCACCAGAACCAACTCTGCATCTCCGCCTCCAAATAGCGCCTTGAAATATTCTTTGAACGTCCTCTGTATCTTCTCAAACGTCTCTAAAAAGAGCGTCCTTGTGGTCTTATTGATTTTTAATATAGCCTTGTGCAAAGACTCCTTTGCATTGACTAAATCTGCCTGTTGGGTTGTAAGGAATGAGAACCTGTCTTTTAGCTCTTTCTCTTCTTCAATAGCTACCAGATTAACAGTCCCCATAGAGTCAAGTTTGCCTTTGAGTGCATCTATTTCAAGCCGGACTTCATCCCAGTTTGTTACTTCTTCAACCGATGGGACAATGGTATCCATATCTATTCTGTAACTCATGTCTATCCTGCCCCTAATGGATTCAAGTTTGAAAGTAAACCCGGCATCCTTAACGTCACTGTCCCTGAGACTGTTTTTCACTTCCTCAAGCCGGGTATTCTCTTCCTTAAGCCGCTCACCTGTTGCGAGTTTAAGGGATTGGATAGACTCTTTCTTCTTACTAATAGCATTGGACTCTGTCTTTATCCTCTCTGATTCCAGAGAATTCGTCTCCATATCCTGCTCTAACTGGACTATCTCTTTCTTCAGGTCATCTTCTCTGGTCAGGGATCTGGCTAATTCATCTTCTCTTGAGGCAAGCGTCTCATTGGCTTCACTTATAGCCCCGATTAGCATGGTCTCTCTTTTTTTCAAATGTTCCTCACTGTCTTTTATAGAAACGAATTCCCCCTTCCACTGGGTCACTTCCAACAGGACGGATTCCCTCTCTTTGGACTTAGAATAGAGGAGTGCTTGATTAGAGGATATGATAGAGTCTATATCTTTACCCTTATCTTCAATGGCAAGAAGGTCCTGCCCCAGACGAATTTCCTTTGCCTTCAGTTCCTCCTCCTCTTCTCTGGATTCAGTGATTTCAATATCAAGCAATGATAATTCGTCTAAGAATTTCTTCCTCTCAACTTCTACGTTTATCTTTTCGCTTTCTTTATTTGCAGCCTTAATCTCCTCACCGTGTATTTCTTCTTCAACTTCCCTGACTTTTTTCCCCAATTCTCCTATTTCTTCTTTTACCCCGGTTCTCTTCCCGTCCAAACCAGCGAGCCTTGTTTTTAATTCGGCACAATCCAATCCTAACTGCCGAATCTTGGCATCTCTCATTAAGAGACCTGTCTCCTCGCTTCTGGGCACGTTCCCTCCGGTAATACCTTTTTTACTTATCATCTCGCCTCTTAACGTAACAAGTTTGACGTCCTCCCCGCCTGTCTGCAACAATTCTTTTGCCCTGTCTAAGTTATCCACTAAGAAAAACCCGTCTAAGAGATAGGAAATAACAGGTGAATACCTGTCATCAATCTTTACAAAATCCGTTAATTTCTTTAATTTTTCTGTAGGACAGGCGTCTCGTCCGCCAGGGCGGACATCCTGCCTGTTTTCATTTAACATCTCCAACGGGAAGAATTTAGCCCTGCCCTTATTCTCCCTGTTTAGATAGTCTATAGCAGCCCTTGCATCAGAAATGGATTCTACTATGAAGGACTGGACATCATCACCTAACGCCACTTCTACAGGTATCTCATAACCAGCCTCTACTTCTAAAAAGTCAGCCAATACCCCGCATATCCCGCGTAATTCAATTTCACCTTTCTCAATCCCCGTATTTATGACAGACTGGTAGTCTAAGATAGCCTTTACCCCGCTTGAGAAACCCTCATGGCGTCTCTTTAAATCCTCTAAGAATTCTAATCTTGACCCTTTAGAAGTCAAATCCTGTTTAATGTTGTCAATTTCCAGGTCTAACCTCTGAAGTTCCTCTGCCTGCCGTAATGAATCTTCTTCACATCTTTTTCTCTTTTGTTTTAATAATTCTAAGTTTTTGTTAAGTTCACTTATACCTGAATGGATATTAGTTAATTTATTATCAATTTCTTCTCTTTCCTTAGAAACCTTCTCCTTCTCAATCTCAAGCCTCCGGAGCCTCATATTTATATTATTTATGTTTGTGGTTACCTTTGTCAGGTCATTTCTGTATCTTGCCTGATTTGCCATTATCTCTACTGTATCTGCCTTGCTTTCAGATATAATCCTCTGGGCGGTTTCCATCATCTCCTGAATTTCAGCCAGACATCCTTCCTTCCGGGCGATAAGTTCCTCCTTTGAGATTCTATCAGTCACGAGTTTTTTCAACTCCATAGATAATGAATCCCTCTGGACGTCCAATCCTGCCATCTTTTGTCTAATAGACTCTAATTCCTTAGTTAAATCCGCCCTCCTTGTTTCAATCTCTGCTATGCGTTCCCTGTTAAGCGCTACCCTGCCTTTGTTTCTCTCTAAAGTTTGTCCTACTTCCATGCCCTTTGCCTGAAATAGCAATAATTCCTCTTCTGCCTGGTTAAATTTGCCCTGAATGGATAACGTTTCTTCATTCAGTTTTCCAATACCGGATACTAATATTGCCTCTTCCTGTTTCAGGTTTTCTTTCTCAACCTTCAATAGAGACTGTTCTTTTTTTATATTCTCATATTCAAAAGAGGAAAGTTT
Source organism: uncultured Planctomycetia bacterium (assembly GCA_964449965.1). Lineage (GTDB taxonomy): Bacteria > Omnitrophota > Gorgyraeia > CAYVEO01 > CAYVEO01 > CAYVEO01. The sequence continues at coordinate 1,495 of CAYVEO010000008.1, read as the reverse complement.
AATCTCCATATTTTTCAGTTTTTCAAATTCCTCCTGGTAACGCCTGGCCTTTTTTGCCTGGCGCTCTATGGAATTTATCTGGCGGCCTACTTCGCTTATGATATCGTTTACCCTCAAAAGGTTGGAGTCTGTCTGCTCCAATTTTCTCAGTGCCTCTCTCTTCCTCGCCTTATACTTGGTTATCCCTGCAGCCTCTTCAAATATAAAGCGTCTATCCTCGGGTTTGGAACTCAGGACAAGGTCTATCTTACCCTGCTCTATAAGGGAATAAGACTCGGTCCCGATGCCTGTATCCATAAATAAATTTTCAACATCCTTTAACCTGACCAATGTCTTATTAATGTAATATTCACTTTCACTTGACCTGAAGACCTTTCTCGTGACGGTGACTTCATCATATTCTATCGGTAAAAGCCTGTTTTTATTTGATAGGGTAAGAGAAACCTCTGCCATACCAACGGGTTTTTTAACGTCAGTGCCGTTAAATATCACGTCCTCCATCCTGGAACCCCTGAGGACCCTTGCACTCTGCTCACCCAGGACCCATCTGATAGCATCGGATACGTTGCTCTTGCCGCAGCCATTTGGTCCTACAATGGCGGTTACGCCAGGCTCGAAAAATAGTTCTGTCTTCTCAGCAAAGGATTTAAAACCAAGCAACTCTAACTTCTTAAAATGCATTTCATCACCCCTTTCCTTCCAGCTCCAGACCTTTTTTAGTTTCTTCAAAAACCGGCATGGCAAACTCAGTTGTCCATGTCCTTTCTTCAAAACTTCTGTTTTTCACTGTATCCAGAAACATTTTAAAATCCTTATAATATGCCCCGTATATGTGATAGCTGTCTGCTATATCAACGTATCTGCCTACCAGCACCTCTTCTCTCTTTTTCTCCGATATCCTCTTTGCAATCAAACCCTGTAACTCAGTCAAAGCAAATATATTCATAAAGGATGCCTTAAACGAGTCCCTTGACCTCCAGTGCGTATTCATGTTCAGGACAGACCTTCCTTTATCATCCTTGAACATCCTGCACCATATCCTCTGGAGACAGGGCGGGTCATCTGTAGGCGGGTCCTCCAGCACATTCCACGTAATGGCCTGCGCCCTTCTGGAATGACCTACGGAAGAGAGTTTTGTTATTATATAATTTATCTGGTCTATGACCTTTCCCTCCGCCTCATATTCAAATAACCTCTTGTGATACGTATAAGTCCACTTGCCCTCATCAGGGTTAATCCAGTGGTCATGTATCCCGTCCAATACCTCTTCTTTATATATTTCCAAATTCTCAAGCCCCCCCGGGAATGCCTTATGTATCCGCGGCTCACCCATCGGTTCATGAATTACCATAACCATCGTGCAGTCCTTACTCGGGGGGTCGCCGGCCTTATCATATTCTGTCTTTATCGCAATGCCCTTCTCCCAGACCTCAATAACGGACCTCTCCCACACCTCAGGGAGTGTCCTTCCCTCTACCAGTAATACAGGTATATT
>CAYVEO010000007.1:0-60472 GCA_964449965.1 uncultured Planctomycetia bacterium | reverse complement strand
ACCGCAAAGATGGAAAGTAGCGATACCAGCTGGAATCTACAGTGGACATGGGGTAACGCTGGATTTGCCGGAGGTGAATCTTACGACCTATGGGTAAGGATAAAGGCTGACCATACAATAGTTAATCCAGGTGGGAATGCCTTTAGATTTGGGGTATGGGATACTGGTAGTTCAACCGAGATTGTCCCGACTACCCCTGTACCTGCTAACGCCACTCAGGATATGGTGTATCAGGATATTAGGATAGGGACATTTACACCTGGGGCTAACCAGTATGTATATGTTTCAGGACCAAATAATACAGATATATCCTACATCTATGTTGACAAATACTGGTTCGTTGGCAAACAAACTGGTCAAGACTCTCAATTCAATTTGTACAATAATGCAGTAAGAGAAAGCGATACATCTGCTTCAGATGGTTATACCGCAAAGATGGAAAGTAGCGATACCAGCTGGAATCTACAGTGGACATGGGGTAGCGCAGGATTTGCCGGAGGCGAATCTTACGACCTATGGGTAAGGATAAAGGCTGACCATACAGTAGCTAATCCTGGTGGTAATGCCTTTAGGTTTGGGGTATGGGATAATGGCAGTTCAACCGAGATTGTTCCGACTACCCCTGTGCCGGCTAGTGCTACTCAGGATATGGTGTATCAGGATATTAGGATAGGGACATTTACACCCGGGGTTAACCAGTATGTATATGTTTCAGGAGCAAATAATGCAGATATATCCTATGTCTATGTTGACAAATACTGGTTTGTAGGTAAACAAACCGCTCAGGAGGCTAAGTTAGACCTGCTTGGCAATGCAGTTAAAGTAACTGACGGAGATGCCTCAGATGGATGGTCTGCTAAAACCCAGAATAATCATAATGACTGGAACATAAGGTGGCTGTGGGGTAATGGTTTATCTTTTGAACCGGGATTGAAATATGATTTATACGCCACAGTAAAGGTTGACCATGTGATATCTGGGTTTACTCTTCCTACGGGTAATGCCTTTAAATTTGGGGTATGGGATAATGGCAGTTCAACCGAGATTGTTCCGACTACCCCTGTGCCGGTTAGTATAAGCAAGGATATGGTATTCCGGACATATAAGATTGGGACCTTTGTCCCGGAGACTGACCAGTATGCATATATTGGAGGGACAAATAATGCTGCTAACGTTTCGGACATTTATGTGGACAAGTTTTTCTTTGTTCCGAGAGGGGATAACTATTTGATAGCAGTTAACAGGAACGTTTTTAACTCAGATACTGTAACTGTGTCATTCCCAAAGACTGCCGTAGATAAGTATGGCGACGGTAATGTTACTGCGAATAATGTGCTTACAGGTAACAATATCACTTTATCTGGAACATCCACTTTATCATTTAGTGAAATCTTGAGTCCTGGAGGCGGGATAGTAGTAAGATTAAAGAGCAATCGGGTGTCTATCCCGTAGATGGATGATGGATTTTGTAACTTGATTTGAGTACATAATAGTGATATAATTAACAACGTGAGAGTCCTTTCCATAAAGGACTGGACTTTCGCGTTGTTTTTTCTTGGTATCAAAAGGCGTAAAACAATGATGACCAGAAAAATTTTGGATAGAAAATCGTTCACACTCATAGAATTATTGATCGTCATTGCTATTATTAGCATACTGGCAGCACTGTTGCTGCCAGCCTTGAAATCGGCTCGGGAGTCAGCCAAGAAGATTACTTGCATGAATAATTTAAGACAGTTTGAACTGGGACTTCGCATGTATATACAGGACTATGACGGCTCCTATCCGATAACTTCAGCAGGTGATACCAGAGATTATTTTGACATGCTTACGGGTTATGCAGGAAGTTTTAGTATGATTAGGAATCAACTCCGTGTATGTCCTGTCCGTGGTGCGGCTGGTAGCGAGTATAACGTTAATGTATTCGTAATGAAAGGTATGAACAGGGATGGGACCCCTCCATCACTCCGTGATGTTGATATAAGAAATACCACTACCTTTCTGGAAGTAATAGATGGCAGGGGGATCGGACTTAGTGGAGATGATGCCCTTGACCAGTGGGATGGTATAGGTGCCGGGTGGTGTGATTACCGTCATTCAGGACATGCCAACGGTTTATTTGCAGATGGCCATGTTGAATCAGTTGGAAGGGAGGAACTGACCCAGGCAGGGAATATAGTGCCGTAAAATAACACGGGACAAGAAAGGGGAGGCGTATGAGAGGAAGAAGGTTATTTATTATAGCGTTATTGATAACAGTTTTTGTTGGCTGGTTTGCTGTTTGGGGTGTGGCTGAAATCACGAATTGGGAATGGAATTTGGATGCAAAGGACAAAAAGGTTGAAGCGCCTATTGGGACTATTGTCAAGGTAAAAATTACTTCCAATAGCACTGTTCCTACTCGTCTGCTGAGTCGTCCGTTTAAAGAAATGGGCGAAGTGGATACGGAACTTACTGACCGATTGGATGAGAATCCAGTGGTTAATGGAGGAAGCGATATATCATTTCGTACCGGCGGTTTAACTGCCGGGGAATATTATATCATCGTGCAGGAAAGACAGGCGTCTGATAATAATTTAGTAGGTCAGGCGTCAACTTCAAGATTCACTCTGGTGGAACCTTTTATCCAGCCTGTTAAGGCCCCTCCATCTATACCTCAAACTGGCATACCCGTGTCTTCAGAAAGTGATAACGCTACCGCCTCAACAGACACACCTTCTGAAACACGTTTGACCAGATACGGATTTTATGTTAGTCCTCATGCGAATAACGAGACTATGCCGCCATATGCCTATTACCCTGACCCCGGAGTATTTGCAAACTATGATTTCTCTGTTTTTCAGGCATTTAGGACAAGGATTTATGAAACGGCAAATTTAATCAAGGCTATAAAAAAGGCAAAGCCTTCTTTTAAAACTATTGTTATAAAACAACAGGATATGGGCTGGACGTTAGACTACTATTATAATGCAGATTCTCGTCAGGTTGAGTTAGAAGAATTTAAGACACTGATTGAACAATGCGGGGTTAACAATGTTGATGGGGTTACTTTCCACGAGGAAGAACCGATGAATATCTATGGGGGATGGTTTGATGATAAAAAGATTCCGGCGTGGGCTGAGAAATATAAGGATATTTATATAGAAGAATCCAGTGACTCTTCATGGACATGGGAGACACATCAGGCTAATGCCCAATATTATAATTGGATTATTCAAAAGACCATCTGGTCATATAATCATCTATACGATTCTTTTAAAAAGATATATCCAAAAACAAAGGTATATTTATGGTGTCCCGTTCCTCCTGCAGATCCTGTTTCATCCTGGGGATGGATAGAGCCTGCTACGGTAAAGAAAGATGGATATATTTATGAATGGCATAACGATTATCCCAGTGCGTCACTTATTCCGGATGGCTATGAAGAACGTTTTAAGAAAGCAATTGATATAATAAGAAACTCAGGCGTTGACAATGACGAGATATATGTTCAGATATGGGCATACAGAAGTTATGACGATATAAATTTTCAGATTGATAAACTAAAAAAATGCGGTATTAAAAACATATACGCTTTTATGTTTAATGCATGGATACCTCCGGATTTACCAGAGGGAATTTACATTAAAAATGACTACTCTGGCACACCTCATGATGGAGTCTATGAAGGAGTACATGATTTTGCAGCAAGCAGGAGGGAATTGCTTCGGCTAAATAAACTAATGGGAATCAACGAACCGGTAAAGGAATGATAGTAATTGCCGCGGTCAACGTAAAGGTATATTTAAAAAAGGAGTTGTGGAATGAGGATATTGGCACAAACATTAGCAGTGATGACAATAATTGGTTTAATCGTCAGTTGTTCAAAAGAGTCAGGTAAGGATAAGGGAGACAGAATTATTCTGCGGTGGTCTGGCTATGGCTATCCGGTTTATGACAAATTTAGAAGCGAAGAATCCAAAAAGTTTGAGATTAAACATCCCGATGTAATTGTTAAATACGAACCTGTGCCAGGGGGATACGAGGGCAAACTCTTGACTCAGTTGGCTTCTAATACTGCCCCTGACGTGTTCTTTGCGGATGATTTAGGCACTTATATTTCTAAAAATGCCCTTGCTGATTTGACAGGGTGGTATGAAGAAGATAAAGATTATTTCAAGGACATCTATCCATCCTTAATAGAGGCACATCTTGGGAATGGCAGACTCTATGCCTTACCCGGGAATTGTAATGTTGATATTCTTTTTTATAATAGGAAACTATTTGACGAAAAAGGATTAGACTATCCTGATGAAACATGGACATGGCAGGATTGTTTAGAAGCAGCCAGGAAACTGACTGTCAGGGACGAACAGGGCAGGGTTATCCAGTATGGGTGTATAGCCAGCACTGATTGGCTTTGTCTTATCTTGCAGAACGGGGGTAAGTTATGGAATGAGGATAAGACAAAATGTATAATCAATAGTCCAGAAGCAAAGGAAGCATTGAATTTCTGGAAAGACTTTTATGCCAAGCACAAGGTCTCGCCTACTCCTTTAGAAAGAGCAAATCAGGGAACCAGGGAGCCATTCATTCTCGGTAAAGCGGCTATGTACTGGGGAAACGGCTGGGAAGTGGCTACATTTAAAATTAAAGAGGGAAAAGGGAAATTAGACTGGGACGCAACGCTTATACCGAAGGCAGAAGGGAAAGAAAGATTCATTCGCTTAGCATACCTCTCCCTGGGTGTTTGGGCTGGCAGTAAACACCCAAGATTGGCATATGATTTAGCCAGGTTTATGACAGAGCCTGAAAGGATTAAATTTCTGGTGGAAGTAGGCGATTCTCTTCCCATCCGTTTTCAGGGGGAGGAGATGGATTATTACCTTGCGGATTCCAGCAAGCCTGAAAAGGCAAAGAAGGCAATGTTAAAGTCATTGTCATTATCAAAAAGTTACTACCGGACTATAGTTAATCCCCATATTTCTTACAGGGAACAGGAACGAATAATAGTAGAAAATTTAGAAAGGTTCACTATCGGTAATACGTCTATTGATGAAGTATTAGAGTTGATAGAGAATAGATTGAATAATCTTCTGGAAAGAAATACACAGGGAGCATCCAGATAGAGAATACGACTTGCTCAAAAATATTTATGAACAGGAATGATTATAAGATAGTCCACAATCACATAGAAAAGATAATGCCTGTTTTAGAAAGAGTCTCTGCCAAGGCATTGCCATACCCATATCTTTCAATTACACACAGTAAGTTCTATAATGGGGCAATTTTTTGCTGGGATAATCACCATATGGCTATGCGGTTTGCCTACTCGGGAAAGCCCGAGTATTTTAAATATCTTATTGACAATCTTCTGTATTACCAGACCAGTGATGGTTTTACGCCCAACGTGATACATTATAAAGACGGACCGATGCATAATTCCCCGCGGTTTCATGCCCAGCCGTTTTTAATGCAGGGGGCATTGATGTATTTGTCTCAGACCGGTGATATAGAATGGGCAAATGGGCAGTTCAGCAATCTCAAGCATTATATTAAATATTATGAAACCAATTTCAGCACGCCGCATAATCTTTTCCGCTGGACTGTCTCATGGACGAGCGGGTTTGATAATGATGTGGTGACCACTTTTTTTCAACCAGATATAATTATACCTGTAGATATAAATGCCTGGTTATATCTGGAATATCGTGCCGCGGCTATTCTGGCGTACAAATTAGATAAAAAAAGTGACCATGCTATTTTTTGTAAAAAAGCAAAAAAATTACGTGCCGCTGTCAATAAAATCCTGTGGTATGGCAGGATGAATTCCTATTCCGCATATAATCTTTGTTCTGATAAACATCAGTTTAATTACGAAGATGCCTCCCTTGGTAAATCCGTAGGTTATTATGCATTTCAGTCATGTTCAAATTTAATCCCGTTATATGCCAGGATAGCCGATAAGAAAAATGCAGAATCAATGATTGAACAATATATCTTAAACGAAAAGCATTTTTTGAGTCCATACGGCATACGTAGTCTGTCAAAATCAAGCGAGTATTATAATAATGCCATCTGGGGTAATCCCCCACGCTTTGGTAACCATAATAGACTGACAAACTCAAACTGGCAGGGCCCTGTATGGATACCGCTGGTATATTTTATGTTTCATGCACTTCTATATTATGGGTTTAAGAAGGAGGCAGGAAATCTTGCTGATAGGGCAGTGCATCTCCTTGCTTCTTCCATTAAGAAAATCGGTTCATTTACAGAGAATTACCATGCTGATACAGGCGAACCGCTTTATGCATCAGGATATGCCTCATGGAATATCCTGGCAGATATGATGTATGAAGAAATGGATGATAATAAGTGGATAATGAATCCAGTTTTTGAAAAATAAAGGAGGAGACAGATAAATGAGAAAGAAAAAGATATTTAATTCAGTGGTATTGATGACTATTTTTATTGTTTGGTTTAATGCTTATAGTGCAGCTGAGACTACAAAAAACAATTTCTTCCCCAGGTTTTTACTCTGTGCAATGGAGGTTGACGATCTCAGGCAAGATATGGATTTTGATAAAGAGTTTAAACGGATTAAAGAACACAATATGAATATGGTAAGTGCATTCTGGAGGATAGGGGGTGAAAGTCAAACAGAAAAGAACAGGGAAAAGGCAGAGAGATTCTTTAAGAAAGCAGAAGAATACGGAATAAGGTCTTTTATAACAACAAATATTTATCGTTATTTTGAGGCTACCCCAGACATGTATGTTCTGAATGCTAAAGGGACTTATAATAATGAATATAGATTCCCGTGCAGGAATAATCCAAAGCAGAAGGAGGTTGTAATAAAACACATGGAAGGGGTATTAGAGATAACAGACAAATATCCGTCTTTTTTGGGATTAAATTATGATGATGAACCAGTCCTGGGGTGGTGGAGTGAAGATGGGTTAAGTTGTTATTGCCCGATATGTAAAGAAATTTTCCATAAAAGAACAGGGATAGATACCCCTGCATGGAATAACAAAGAAGTCAAAAAGAGATATCCTAAAGGAATAATAAACGATGATGATATCTGGGTAAGATTCAATCAATTCCGCAGTGATACCCTTTTGGAACATTATTCATGGGCGCAGTATATTGTAAAGGCAAAGAACCCTAAAACCATTAACAGCACTCAGGTATGTGGCGGTCCGGTAATGGTTGTGGGTATTGAGTACCCCAAATTCTGGGAACCATTTGATGTAATAAGTGTACATATCTACCCTGAAAACCATCCGTTATTAACTGTTGCATTAGCCACTGAAATGGCTAATAGAGCAAGTAAAGGCAGGAAAGATTTCTGGATATCAGTTCAGGGGCATGATTTTCCTGAGAGTCTAATGAAGGGTGAACCGAGTGTAGTAACTCCAGATGTATGGCGGGAGCAGGTATGGTTGGCTGTTTCAGGAGGCGCAAAGGGGATTGGGAGTTTTGGTGCTGCAGGGCACCATGATTGGACGCCATTCACAAGGGCTGAATTGACTCAAGAGATGAAAAAAATATTTGGGGAACTGGGGACATACGGATCAGTTTTACTGCAATCAAAAAAAATCCCTGCTGAAACAGCGGTCCTATATTCATGGTCAACAGAAATTTTTAATCAGATGTATGTTGACCATCCTATAGAGGCATGGTCTCAATGGCATAGAATGGAAGAGGTGATATTCAGTTTTTTAAGGGCAAACATACCAATAGATATTATATTTGAAGATGATATACTTGAAGGCAGAATAGAGGGGTATAAAAATATAATATTAATAGACGTTGATTGGTTAAGGAAATCGGTAGTTAAAAAACTGGAGGGGCATATAAAGAGAGGCAATGATATTTATCTTGATAAAGAAACCGAGATTGATATTCCAGGGGCTAAACGGCTGGATTTTGCTTTCAATGAGTGGTATAAGTTATGTCTTGATGGGAAAAGGGATAGACGCACGATAGGACCTGTAATTGAGGATAAGGTCCAGAAATTGAAAACGATTTTCAGAGAAGACATGCCCGTAGAGACGGAATCAAAAGATATTGTGCTCAGGTTCTTAGAAGGCAAAGGATATAAGATGCTGTTCGCAATAAATGATGACATGAAATGGTATCATGTGGACCCGGGTAAAACGAAAGGAGCATCTAAACCTCGTGCAGAGGTAGATGCAGCCTTTACAGGAGGGGGAGTAAGCGAAAATAGAGAAAGAGGAATAATAAAAGGCGGACCAAGATTAGCAAGTATGAGAATAAAGAATTCCAGTCTTAAAATCTATGACTTAAGAGAAGAGAAATGGCTCAAACCCGTTGAAACCCCGGAGGGGTTATTTATAGAAAAAGAAATTCCCTCAGGCGATTCTATTATATTTGTATTGACTGAGGAAATAAACGAGAATCTAAAGAATATACTAAAAATAGATTTAGAGACTTATAGAGAGAAAAAATAATATAAAAGGATGGACCATAAAAATGTTGTCACGAGACAGAGTATTCCAGACTTTAAATCATAAAGAAGCGGATAGGGTGCCGGTTGACTTAGGGGCAAACAGGTCAACAGGGATTATGGTATCAGCGTATGACAGGCTTAAGAAATATCTAGGTATCAAAAATAGCAAGAACCAACTCTATGACGTGAAACAGATGCTGGCAATAGTTGAAGAGCCGATATTGAAAAGGCTTGAGATAGACGTTGTGCCGCTCTTTAGAAAAATGTATTTGCCATATCCCATAAGACCTTATTCTGATAAGTGGAAAAAATGGCAGTCGTTTGATGGGACAGAGGTAGAAATTCCGTCGAATTATATGCCCAAAGAAGACGGAAAAGGCAATTTAACCCTTTTGGATGAGAATGGCGATACTGTAGGCCGTATGCCTAAAGGTGGATATTATTTTGACTATCCACGACCTGGCACAAATCCACTTGAGGACACAGGCAAGACAAAGGTACCAGTGGAGGAATATAAACCCTCAAGGGGATTTTCTGAAGAGGAATTAAAATGTCTTCAGGATAGAGCAGACTATCTATTTAACAAGACAGACTATGCTATATTAGGTGACAGTGGTTTCTTAGGTTTAGGTGAGGGTACATTCAGGGTGATGACTGAATTATACTCCATAGGGTATAGTGACTGGATGATAATGCTGCTTACAGAACAAGAATATGTGAAGGAGATTTTTGATAAGACAGTAAATTTCTGGATTGAAAATTTAAGGCTTTACAAACAGGCAATTGGTGATAAAATATGTGCTATAGCCTTTACAGATGATTTAGGAACACAAGGGGGAGAGTTAATAAACCCCGATTTATTCAAGGAACTAATCGCCCCGTATTACAGGAAAGTATGGCATTGGATACACGAGAATACAGGATGGAAGATATTTTTACACTCCTGTGGTTCTATATATCGTTTAATTCCTACGCTTATAGATTGCGGGTTAGACATACTCAGTCCTGTTCAATGTTCAGCCGCAGGGATGGAGACGAAGAAGTTAAAGGAAGAATTTGGAGACAGTCTCGTTTTCTGGGGAGGCGGATGTGATACGCAGAAAACCCTTCCTTTTGGAAAACCTGAAGACATAAGAAGAGAGATAAAAGAAAGGTTAAGGGTTTTTGCACCAGGTGGAGGATTTGTCTTCTGTCAGGTTCATAATATTCAGCAGGGGACACCTCCAGAAAATATAGTAGCTATGTTTGAATCTATCCAGGAATTCGGGAAATATTAAGTATAAAATCATTAAGGAGAAACTGCTATGATAAGTCCACATCATGGTTTGAAACCACCTTATACTCTGCCGTCCAATATCATATATTTTCACGACTGGCGGTATGTGAATATTGGTGGGTTTGCATGGCTTGGTCCGGATAACAAATCTATACCAATGTGGGGTGATGAGCCTGTTCCACCTATGCATCTTGAATATCGTGATATGCCTCTTGGTATAAGTATCATTGCTCAACCAGCCAGAAAGACTGAGCCTGTGATAGTTCCTGAAAAGGCTTCAGAATTGTTCCTTTTTGCAGGCACAACCATTTATGAAAATGGCCGTTATCGGCTATGGCATGACTGCTGGCCCAAAGAAGATATTGGGACAGACCGTATGGGGAACTTTAACCTTGTTCGGTATGCCGAGTCTGATAATGGTATGGATTGGAAATTTCCATCAATAGGATTGATTGAATACAATGGCAGTAGGAACAACAACGTCGTCTATGGTCCGTCACTGACGCCAGAGACAGGCTACCACGGCGGGTGTGTTTTTAAAGACCCATCTGCGCCACATGAGGAACGATATAAGTTGTTTTATCTTGGAATTGTTACAAAGAAAGAGATGGAAAAAAATCTTAAAGAACGCCCTGATGAAATAGACCCATTTCATTTACATAAACCGTTTGGACTTTTTGGTGCAGTCTCACCTGACGGAATCCGTTGGACACCCATATCTAATTCTTTAGTAGTTCAGACGAGCGATACACACAATGTCTGCACTTATGATATAGCCCGAAAGAAATATGTGGCTTACTGCCGTTCATGGTTCTTCGGCCGTCGTGCAATAGGGCGTATGGAGACGGACGATTTCCGCCGTTTTCCTTTACCAGAAGAACTCTTCTGGCCCAATGCTATGATGGAACCATATGATTCATGGTATGCCAATGCAAAGACAGTAATGCCAGGGACAACAGACTATCACGTCATGTTTCCGATGAGATGGAATTTGCCTGAAGATAAGTTTGATTTTCATCTGGCGACCAGCCCGGATGGCATTGTATGGGGATTTGTTCCGGGTGGTCCTGTATGCCAGCCTGGTTCTCCTGGTTCATGGGATGGAGGCGTGGTAGCACCAGGAGTTGGATTAGTTCCTCTTCCCGGTGATAGAATGGGTATTTTATTATGTGGTTCACCAGTGCCGCATAAGTATCCACGCAGACCTCCCCTCGGTGCTTTGGGATGGGCATGGTGGGAGAAAGGGCGGCTGGTGGCTTTACAGGCACCTCTTGAAGGTTCTTTTGCTTTATTGCCACTTCAATTCAAAGGCAGGACTGTTCACTTAAATTTTAGGACTGCCATTGCAGGTTATATTAGGATTGAAGCAGTAGGTTCTGATGGTAAAGCACTTCCGGGTCGTAGTTTTAATGATTGCGATTATCTAAATGGTGACCATATAGACCGTATTGTAACATGGAATGGGCAGTCTGACATAGGTTATTCTGAAGGCGCACCTGTCACATTTCGTTTCCGTCTTCGCAGTGCAGAACTTTTTAGCGTGGAGTTCAAATGAGGATATTGATGAGACAGAAGTCCATAGCACGCCCAACGGAACTGCCTGTCTGGAAGGCATGCTGGATATGGCAGAAAGGTGACCCTTTTAAACCGAACACCCATGTATATTTTAGACGTAGTTTCTTTCTGAAAGGGAAACCATCAAGGGTAATATGTCATGTATCTGCAGATACGATGTATAAACTTTATCTGAATGGTAAGTTTGTAGGTAGAGGTCCAATCTTGACTGAACCAAGGGAGCAATCGTATGATGAATATGATGTCAGCAAATTTTTGTGTCAAGGAGAAAATGTAATTGGAGCAATTGTATATCACTTTGGTAATGCCATAGATAATCCTGATGGATATACCATGAACTGGAGCCGTGGTGGATTCCTGAACCAGATGGATATGGAATATGGAAAAAAGAAGATAGAATCAATTATAACAGATAGTTCCTGGGATGTTTTAGAATCTTCAGCATGGAATAGTAATTCTCCCAAGATGGATAATATGACCTATGCAGAGATGTATTATGCAAGAAATGAACCATCTGGATGGCTACAACCTGGTTTTTCTGATAGAAACTGGGTTCCGGCTACTATAATTACTATGGATGAAAAGGTAAAACAGTGGATGCGTAATCCTTCACCATCAAAGGTCTTGCCGTGGATGCAATTGGAACCACGTTCAATACCATATTTTATCCATGAGGAAATTACTCCAGTTGCAATCATAAATTCAGGAGAGGTTCTTGAACTTGCAGAGTCGAACAATATAGATGTAGCGGTAAGGATGTCATTGGAAAAGATATTACCATCTAAATATACCTCTATTACTAACGTCAAATCCCTGCTCGGAACCGGTGAGGGCTCTACTGTTGTAAATCTAATGGACGATGATGTCTCCTATGATGATTTTGAAGGTATATATGCCCCAACCATAACCCTTGATACAGGCAGGCTCATAAATGGCAGGGTATTTTTTGATGTGGATGCTCATGATGGCGTTGTTATAGATATTGGTTATGGTCAGAGATTAGTTGAGGGACGTGTAATTCCGTATCTGTCCCGGCGGACAGTCCTTGCAGACCAGTATATAACTAAAGAAGGTAGACAGAATTTTGAGACCTTTAACTGGCGGCATTTTCGTTATGTTCAGTTGACCTTCAGAAAAATGCAAAAGCTAATAAAGATTCATAAAATAAAAATGATTTCTGAAAGTTATCCTGCCAAGATGTTAGGAAATTTTGAATGTAATGATGAAATGTTAAACTGGCTTTGGAAGTCGTGCGTTGAAACAGCCCATTTATGTATTTATGACAGATTCATGGATAATCCCTTCAGAGAAAGAAGGGAATATACCGGGGATGTAACAAATATTCTTCATGCAATCTATGCCGGATATGGAGACCTGGATATAATCAGGAAATATTTTAAAGATGTGAAGAATGGATGTACGCCTTACGGGATGATACCTTCTGCTGTTTTAGGACAGAAAAGAGAACCGAACCGTCTGTTCATTGATGGAGGCATATTTATCTTGAGGTTATGGGAACACTACGAACTTTTTGGAGATAAAGAAATCCTTGAAGATATGTTCCAGATGACATATACTTTTGTAAAGCATCTTGAAGGATATACTGATAGACATGGTCTGATAGGCAAAGTTTCATACCCGGTATTCATTGATTGGACTGATATTAATTTAAGAGGTAATGCCCTATGTATAAATGCAATATTTGCACAGTCAATGAAAATAATATCTCAGACTGCTGAACTCTTGGGTAAGCCAGATATCTCAAGAGAATATATGGAAAAGTCCAGGAATCTCTCAAAGATAATATCCATGGTATTTTGGGATGAAAAAAGAGGAGTATTTGTTGATGCAGTGATAAATGGAGTAAAATCTGAGCATGTGAGTGAACACGCTAACTTTTTAATGATTCTCTTCGGATTTGCAAATAATAAACAAACAAGGTCAATAATTAAATTCTTGCATAAATTATCACTCAATGTTGGACAACTTGAACCTCTCTTTTACTGGGCATCAGAGGCTCTTTTCAAGGTAGGCGAAGGTAAATTGGCATTGGATATGATGAGACATCGCTATGGAAGGATCCGGAAACAGGGTCTTGATACAATAAGTGAATTATGGAATCTCTATGGTGAGAGGTATACAGGGAGGTGGCGCTCACGTGACAGTCGCTCAGCGGTTCAGTCTGGTGGGGTGAGCCCGTCCTATTTTCTGAGCAGATATATTTTGGGGATCTCAGCATCCAAGCCTGGTTTTGAGGAAGTATTGATATCTCCTCAGTTATGTGGCTTGAGGTCGGCAAGAGGCAATTGGCCTTCACCTAAGGGAAATATTAACGTTGAGTGGAAAAAAACAAAGGATGCGTTTAATCTGAAGTGCCAATTACCGGATAAGCTAAAAGGTAAATTGGTTTTACCTTTGGAAATTATCCAGTCCAAGACGCTTAAAATAAACGGTTGCGAAGTAGATATCAAAAAGATAGATAAATACATTCAAGTATCAAAGCACACTGAAGTGGAAGCGTCTCATTAAGAATTATATGATAATGGTTAATTATAGGCAGAATAGAGAAGTAAATAAATCACAGTCGGCGCGGGTGCACAATCAAGGAGGATATCGTGAGTAGCGAACTAACATCAAAAGAGCGGGTCGCCAACGTTCTGAAATGCCGCAGAGTTGACCGGCAGCCTCATTTCGACATCCTACGCAGTGATGCTGTGATAGAACATTTTGCCGGGGAAAAGTTAACCCATGAAAACGCATACCGGGTTACGCGGGTTGCTGCTGCCCGGGCACTAGATGCTACGAGGGGGGTCCCCAAGCTTCCTGTTCCCGAGCATGAGGAGGTTCTGCCAGATGGCAGGAAGGTTAGATACGAGCGATGGACCCGCTGGGTAGAACCTAAGAAATACGGCGATGTCAAGGAGTACGCCCGGGAGAAGCAACGATTGCTTTCCGGCTCAAAATTCGATGGAACCGAACTGTTGTCCATCAAGCATTTTTTCAATGAATATGTACGCTGTCAGCGTGAGTATTTTCAGAACATCGCTTTTTTCTGGGTCCTTGGGGCACAGTCTAGAAAGCAATTCGGTGTCGATGTCCCGAATATTGGCGGTAACCTCCTCTCAGAGATCTACGGTGAATTGGGGATAGAGCAATTCTCCTTTTTCTTATACGATGATAAGCAGATATTCCTGGATTTGTTTGATTATTATACGAAAAGGGCTATCATAGCGGTAGAGATGATCCCTGAAGAGGATAAGCCATTCGGGATTCTGATTGCAGACGACCTGGCGTTCAAATCAGGGCCCATTCTCCCGCCGGCATTCTTTGAGCAAGAATACTTCGGACGTCTCCAGCGTATCGTGGAAGCAATACATCGCAGGGGGATATATGTTATGTTTCACTCCGATGGAAACCTGAATAAACTCCTTGACGGCTTGGTTAGCACCGGCATTGATATGCTTAATCCGATAGAGATTCTTGCCGGTATGGACGTAGGCGATATCCATAAACGTTACCCCGGGCTGGTGATGGCGGGTGGCATTGACGTTAGTCAACTTCTTGCATTCGGTTCACCGTTACAGGTAAAGGATGCGGTGTGCAAGGCTATAAATGATGCGGAGGGCAGGATTCTGATTGGATCGACGACTGAGATACATAACGGTGTGCCACTTAAGAACTTCTTGGCTTTGCAGGAGGCATTACTTACCACATAGCGAAGGTATGGAGTTTTCCGGGAATATTATTCTTAAGTTGAATTTAACAAAAGTTGATTGAGATGAATAATACAACCAAACAAAAGATATGCCTTGTGCCTCATTTTCACTATGATGTGGCGTATGATAAGACTTACGAGGCTTATCTTGAAATCGCCTTGACTGACATGATAGAGATGTTTAATATTATGGACAGATACAAGGAATACCGGTTTCTTTTAGAGCAAGTTATTATGCTTAAGGAATTCTGGGAAAGATTTCCTGAATATCGCAGCAGGTTGAAAAGGCTTGTTGAAGAAGGCAGAGTAGAGATAGGACCGGGGATGTTTGTAATGCCTGATATGAACTTAATCAGTGGAGAGTCACTCATAAGACAGAGTGAGGTCGGTAGAAAGTGGCTAATCAAAATTTGGGACAGTCCCGATTCTACGACTTCGTTTCACTCAGTCCGTAAATCTGGGACAGTCCCTATAACCTGCTGGATAGCAGACTGTTGGGGACACCATGCCCAAATACCGCAAATTCTTAAGAAGTGTGGATATAGATATTATGCTTTCTCAAGGGCGATGCGTTTAGATAAAACAGAAAAAAGTGAATTTTTCTGGGAAGGACTTGATGGGACAAAAATTTTAACACACTGGATGCCAATAGGTTACAATGCTATTGTCTTTAGCGGGTTTACGTTCCTCCCAAGTTCTGAAGAAGATGCGCTTCGTGGCATAAGGGGTTTATCTCGTGATGAATTTGACCTCAAGAGATTATCCGATGTTACACAGAAATTAGCAGAATTTTCTTCTGGTGATGTGATACTATTGCCAAATGGGAGTGATTTTACCCGTCCACAAGCAGGTGCCCTCTTATTAATGAGGGAATGGAAGAAGCGTAATCCTGACAAGGAGATGAGATTTTCTCTTGCGTCAGAGGTTTTTGGCATATGGGAGAAAAATAGAGATGGTATTCCGACAGTATCTTGTGATTTCAATCCTGCATTTCAAGGGACATATTGTAGTAGAATAGATATAAAACAGGCGAATCGTTTCTTAGAAAACCAGATTGATATGGCAGAAAGGTTACTAAGTCTTATCTTCCTAAGAGATACCAGTGCATTATGTTATAAACTTGAAGAAGCAATTGAAATAATGCTTTATAACCAGTTCCACGATATTATCTGCGGGAGTATAATTGATGAGTCGTATGAAGATACTGTAAAAAAATACAAAAGGTCAAAAGGACTTGTTAGTGAGATAATAGAGAGATGTCTGGATGAGTTTATGGCAACAAATTCAAAACATGAAAATAATTTAGACCTCTTGGTATTCAATCCATTGGGCTGGGTGAGAAAAGATATAGCACTGGCAATGATAAGTTTTAGTCAGGATGGAATAAAAGGTATAAAAATGAAA
Source organism: uncultured Planctomycetia bacterium (assembly GCA_964449965.1). GTDB lineage: Bacteria > Omnitrophota > Gorgyraeia > CAYVEO01 > CAYVEO01 > CAYVEO01. Next base: position 44,047 of record CAYVEO010000007.1, on the reverse strand, counting down.
GATAAAAATGGAAAGGAAGTCCCAACTCAGATTGTGGCAAGAAAGGAAGTCTTGCGAAAAGACACCCTATATTATACAGAATTTACTTTCGTTATACCAGTAGATATTTCTTTGGGATATACTACATATAAAGTAAAATTGCTTGAGAAAGAAAATAAGACTTCCCACACTTTATTGAAGGCTAATAAGGATATGATAGAAAACAAAGTTTACAGGCTTAAAATTTCAAATAGTGGCAATATCAAAAGCCTCATTCATAAGGAAAGTGGTGAAGAGTTTATTGATTCAACAAAACCATATTTTAATGATTTAATATTCCAGATAGACCAAGGTGACTTCTGGGAATATTATGAAGCGCCACTGGATGAAAATATGAGGACAACACGGACTTATCCAGACCCGTATCCTTTAGGTGAGCAGGTAAGAGATAGAAGGGCAGTATTCAGCCATCAGTCGCCGCAGAAGGTTGAGATTATAGAGAAAGGACCTGTCAGGTTAACTGTGAAAGTAGAGGGTAAGGTAAATTTCTGGGCATCCACATGGGAGTATGTCCAATATATCTATCTTTATGATAGTATCAGACGTATAGACTTTCGCACAGAATTTGTTCCTTCTGGCAAGCATTACAGGTTACGGATTGCATTCCCCACCAATATAAAAAATGGTATAATACGTTATGAGATACCTTTTGGTATTCAGGAGCGACCCGAAGGAGAATATCCTGCTCTGAACTGGGTAGATTATCAGGATGATAAAAAGGGTATATGTCTTATAAACCGGGGTTTACCAGGCAATAATGTAACTGATGGAGTAATGATGCTCTCCTTGTTCCGTGCAGTTGACATGGGTCCTGGCAAAGAGAAATGTGAGACAGGTTATGGAGAAGGTAGAAAACATGTCTTTGAATACAGCATAGTTCCCTTTATTAAAAAAGATGAGCCATACCTTCCGTGGCGTTATGGATATGAATTCAATCAGCCAGTGGTAACCCGTATGGGGAAGTTAAAGAAAAATTCTTATTTAGAAGAGGGATCTATTTTAATAAATCCGGTGAATGTGGTTATTTCTTCAATAAAAAGATTCAAAGATGGAATTTTGATAAGGCTCTACGAAGCAGAAGGTAGAAAGACAGAGTTTGAAATAAGATTTCCGGATGGTTTTTTGAATATATATGAAACAAACTGTCTGGGAGAAAATCAAGTTAAGCACAAGTCCAGCAAAGGGATATTGAAGGGTACAATCGCTCCTTTTGAAATAAGGACATTCTATCTGTTAAGATGAAACCTTCTGAGATACAAATAACAAGAGAAAATAGGACGGACTCCGATGAGCCATAGAGAACAGCAGAATAACGAGTGGTTAGGTGGTGTGGTGGTGCCTGTGGATTGTAACAAACTTAGCATGTCTCCCTGGACCCATGCAGACAAGCGAAATGAAACAGAGGTGAGTCAGATTATTGTTAGAGTCAAACAGACTCATTCAAAAAAGATAGTTATAAATACTGATAGGAGTAGAATGGAAAAATGAGAAAACACCGTCTCGCAGTTATCGGGTGCGGGGCTATGGCTCAGAGCATTCATCTTCCAAACGTACAGAATAACCCCAGGATAGACCTTGTCTGTACCTGTGATATTAATGGTACTGTCGCTGCAGAGTGTGCAAGGAGGTTCCATGCACAGCGTGCAGAAACAGACTGGCGAAAGGTGGTTGAATCAAAGGATGTGGACATAATTGTCCTTGCAACGCATCACAACCTTAGGGGTGAGATTATCATTCCGGCACTTCGCGCTAAAAAGGCAGTGTACACAGAAAAGCCTCTTGCACCTTCAAGGGAGGAGATGCTGGAGATTGTACGTGCAAGCAGAGAGACGAAAGTCCCTGTCTGTGTAGGACATAACCGCCGTTCAAGCCCTGCGATTCTGGAGTTCAAGCGGCTTCTGGATAAAGCCTTTGTAGTTCGCCGGGTATCAGTACCTTCAATCAGTCACTCTGGGAAACGAAAATACATTCCTGAGGAACAGCAGCTGCAATTGCTGATGCGGATTAATGACGATATACGTAGTTGGAAAGAGTGGATTTTTTATGACCAGGAAGGAATATTCTTTGCAGAGATGGTCCACTTTGTTGACCTGGCGATGTGGTTTAATCGCACAAGACCGGTCCGTTGTTTCGCAGAGGGGTCTTGCAGGGGGAACTTCGTCATGGTGCTGCGTTTCGCAGATGCTTCTATCACGACGATTTATCATACAATGGTAGGTCATTTTGATTATCCAAAAGAGCTGATTGAAGCCTCGTTGCGAAACATCACGATTGCGATGGACCAGCATATAGAAGTGAGACAGGTGGGTCTTGAAGATGAACCGAATCTTGCGGTATTTCCGTATGCCAAGGAATGCACATGGGCAAAAAAACAAGGCATGACAGGTTATTTTCATGAAATATACAAGGAACGTCGCAGGATTTTGTCAAAAGGGCATAAACCACGATGTCTTAACGTGAACAAGGGACATTATGAGCACCTGGACAGATTTCTGAACCACATAGAGGGCAAAGGCGACAATCCCTGTGATATTGAAGATGCAATAGCTGTGAACCGGATTACCTTGAAGTTGCTGGAATCTGTACGGTTAGGTCTTCCTGTTGTAATCGGACCAGAGGACTGGCATGTTCCTAAGTGACGCTCGTTTCAATCTGCTGAGAATGGTATGCATATCTGCAATAGAAAGGAATAGGTTATCATGAGAACGGCCAGGATTTCAGTAGTCAACACCAGGAGTTTACAGAAGGAAACGAATGACGTTATACTTTCCAGAGCGAGGGAACGGATTAAGGATGCCAGCCGGGACAGGCCAGACATAATTTTACTTTCTGAATTATTTGCAAACTTCCCGAAGGAAGAGACGTGCAAGGCTGTAGCAGAGGCAGCCCAGGATGTACCGGGTCCGATAACTGAGGAACTTTCAGCGCTTGCCTGCAGGTACCGGACGTATATTGCCTTTGGTCTATTACGGCGTAACCAGGGTCATTTTTTCAACAGCCTGGTTCTCCTGAACCGAAGAGGACAACATGTGTGGACGTATGACAAGGTAACACCCGTGATAACTGAGATGGGACGTGCAGGGATTAGTCCAGGGAAGAAGCCGCATGCGTTTCAGTGTGATTTCGGAAAGATAGGTGCTGTTATCTGCTTTGATATTAATTTCTTAGAATTAGCCGAGATTTATTTTAGAGAAGGAGCGGAACTTATTTTATTTCCATCAGCGTTTCCTGGTGGAAGACTTCTGGATATATGGGCAGTCCGGTGGGGGTTTAACATTGCAGCGGGCACATGGTATGATTACAATAGAATTATAGATTGCACCGGCAGGACTGTGGCACAGACAAGCGATATCATGCCATATACAACTTGTGTCCTGAACCTTAACAGACGGGTGGTGCATATGGATTTCAATCTTGAGAGACTCCGGAAAATGCTGGATAAATACAAGGGAGATGTCCTTATTGAAGACATGCGTCCGGAAGCTCTGTGTGCCATTACCAGCCTGAAGAAAGGACTTGAGGTATCAGTCCTCATCAGGGAGTTCGGTATCATAACCATGCATGACTATTTCAACCGAAGCCGCAGAGTGCGACACTCACACGGTGGGATGCCAGCTCCAAGATAAGGTTGGATTCATTTTGAAATAATGACATTCTATCTGTTAAGATAGAATTTTATGGGATATAAATAACAAGAAAAAAGAGGACGGACTCCAATGAGCCATAGAGAACAGCAGAATAACGAGTGGTTAGGTGGTGTAGTGGTGCCTGTGGTGACTCCACTTACAGAAAATGAAAGCCTTGATGAAGAGGCAATGGGCAAGATTCTCACCAGGTTACTAACTGCTGGTGTGCATGGGATTTTTGTGATGGGTTCGGTGGGTGAGGGTCCCATGCTTAACAACCGGGTAGTTCAACAGGTGCTTAGACTGACAGTTGAAATAGTAGGAAACCGTATACCGGTATTGGTCGGGGCAAGTGACAATTCAACACATCTGGTGCTGGAGCGATTGAATGAGATGGCAAGGCACGGGGTAAAGGCAGGTGTGTGTACCACGCCTTACTATGGGTGGCATGACAATGAAAAGGCAATTATAGAATTTTTTACCACCATTGCTGATAAATCACCGATTCCTATCGTGATTTACAATCTGCCGAGGGCGACAGGTATTTGCCTACGGCCCGAGACGGTGCGTAAACTTTATGGTCATCCTAATATTGTTGGAATCAAGGATACAAACAATGACCTGGCGGCTATGGAATCTGTTGCCGGTGACCCTGACCGCCCGCACAACTTCAGGTACCTGTTTGGCAATTCATCATTTTGTTTTCAATTGTTCCAGGCTGGAGCCGATGGAGTTGTGTGTGCACCGGCTAATGTTTTGCCACAACTTGCAGTGGAACTTTACCGTAAGTATCGCCATGGAGAGTTAGATATAGCAAGGCAGTTAGGCGTCTGCCTTGCGGAATTGTGTCAGATATTTAATTATCCTACCACCTGCGGAGCAATAAAAGCAGCCCTTGAGGGACAGGGTATCTGTTCCCGGCGGACTGTCCATCCATGGCCCCAGGCAAGCCAACAAGACATGAGCATGATTGATGCGGTTCTGCAAAAAATTTCAAGGAGGTTTTTTTATGAGTAGCAAAGGTTATTTTCACAGGGTCCATGCGTTGACCCCGACGCGTTTTTGGATTAACAATGTTTCAAGGACGGAAGCTCGTATTGCCATTGATGCCGGGGCTGTAGGATGCACCCAGAATCCTTCCTATACTTGGAAGATGTTGAGTGATCAGGAAGAAAAGTCATATACCATGGAAAAGCTCGACAGGATTATAAAAACGGAAAAGAATGACGATGAAGTCGTAGTAAAATTACAGAGGGAGCTTGTGGCGAAAATCGCCGAGATATTCCTGCCTCTTTATGAAACCAGCAATGGAAAATACGGTTATGTCAGCATCCAGGGTAATCCGTTTTTTGAAGATACTGAAACGATCTTACGAAATGCCCGCTATAACCATCAGGCCGGACCTAACATAATGGCCAAAGTGCCTGTAACGAAGGAAGGTCTTGAGGCAATTGAAGTTCTGGTTGCTGAAAGGATTCCCATAAATGCTACAGAGGTAATGGCAGTAAAACAGGCTTTAGATGTATGTGAGATCTATGAGAAAATTACAAAAGGCATGAAAGACCCGGCGCCTATTTATTTCTCGCATATTACCGGAATCTACGATGAATACCTTCAAAAGTTCGTTAAGAAGAACGGGATTGATGTTTCACCCGATGCACTATGGCAGGCGGGTATATCAATAGCCAAAAAAATATACTGGATGGTTAAGGAGAAGAATTATTCAGTCGGCTTTATCGGAGGCGGTGCACGGGGGCTTCATCATTTTACCGAGATGGTCGGAGCAGATTGCTGCGTAACTATTAATTGGATCGGGACAGCCGACTTGCTTATTCAGCAGGACCTCCCCGTTGTGCAGCGGTTTTTACAACCGACACCTTACTCTGTCGAAGATGAGCTGTTGGAAAAGCTGGAAGACTACCGTAAGGGTTACCTGGTTAACGCCATCACTCCGGAAGAGTATGAGCATTTCGGTCCTGTTGTTCTATTCAGGGTCAGTTTTGAAGAAGCATGGAAAAAGGCTTTAGGTGTGGTCAAACAGAGACGTGCAGTCTATGTATAACAAGCATAGAACTGTCAAGGAAGGGATTGTCTGTTAAGAAAGCATTTGTTTTGTGACAGGCGGCATGCGGTGTCCCTGATGGAGGTTAGGGGCTGGAAGCCGGATGCCAGGGATCCCTTATATAGTCTTTCCTGGTAATGTCGGGGATGATAAAACATTATGGGAGGTAACAGCAGTCTTACAAAAAAAGATGGAGGGATAAGATATGGACAGTAAAAAGAAGACAGTCTTTATTATTCACACAAGCCGGGTGTCAGTAGATGACCTCAATAGACTATTTGCTGAACTTGCACCTCGTGTCACAGTACGAAATATCATAGACGATAGTCTGTTACCAGAGGTTCTGGCAAATGGGGGGGTTACCCCTGGAGTTTGCAGGAGGATATGCACCTATGCAATTCAGGCTGAGTCTTGCGGGGCAGATTTAATCTTCAATCAATGTTCATCAGTGGGTGAGGCGGCAGATATGGCTGCAAAGATGGTTAGAGTTCCTTTAGTAAAGGTAGATGAAAAGATGGCAGAATTCGCATGCCAGACAGGAAAGCAAATAGGAGTAATAGCGACCCTTAAAACAACCCTGGGTCCAACAGTGAGGCTAATCCAGAAGGTTGCAGATAGATTAGATAAAAAGATTGAGATAACCCAGAGGTTAGTAGAGGGTGCATTTGATAAACTAATTTCCGGGGATAGAAAGACGCATAATACCATGGTCATAACTGCGATTCAAGAGTTGACTAAAAGCGTAGATGTGGTTGTATGTGCCCAGGGGAGTATGGTTGCTTTATTGCCGGATTTAGGGAAGACACGTGTCCCAGTCTTAACCAGCCCCAGGTTAGGTGTAGAACAGGCAGTAGAAGTTTTAGCCTCAAGACCATAAACCCCTTCTTTTGCCTTGACTTTCGATCCTTCACATGATAATATTATATTGTGAAAGGGGGGAATATATGCTTAAGATATCTTATCCGCATATATCTATAGACCGCAATGTACTTGCCGGTGAACCTTGTATCAAAGGAACTCGGATGACCGTAGCTCTGATTGCTGAAGAAGTTGAACATCTGGGCATGGCTCCTGACGATGTTATAGCAATGCACCCGCATCTTTCTCTTGCACAGGTCCATGCTGCACTTGTCTACTATTACGACCACAAAAATGAGATCGATATTTCTATTCGTAAGACAAAAGCATTGGAGTCAAAATTACGCCACCAATTTCCTTCTATGGTTAAAAAAATCCTACTGGAAAAGGTTGGATAAATTGTGGCTCTTAAATTCTATTTTGATGAATGTTCCGATGAGGATATATGTGCTGGTTTACGGGCCCATGGGATTGATGTAGTTACTGCTTCCGAGATAGGGCATAAGGGGCTCAAAGATATTGAAATACTCCAATTTGCAAAAAGAGAAAATCGCATAATCTATACCGTAGATCGACACTTCTTAGTGTTAGCTTCACGATGGCTCAAAGAAGGTATTGAGTTTCCTGGGATTGTATATCATGCGCAAAATATTCTTAAAAAGGGAGAGATGATTCGGGCATTGCTTCTGCTCACTGAAGTATATACCCCAAGTGATATGAGAAACCGCGTTGAGTTTTTATAAATCTCATATCTCCCATGATACGATGTGATGGATAGGCATCACATTTCCACATTTCTTACTCCTTCCACTATTGGGTTATTATAAACCTTTTCCATATATCTTTTTCTTATAATTTTTCTTTTGACTTTAATAACCTTGCGTGTTAAAATTTAATATGGCGTAAGTTCATACTATAAAAAAGGAGGATGTCATGGAAAGGCATTTTGATGAGGAGTTGAATAGGCTGAAGGAAAAGTTGCTCAGGATGGCAAGCCTGGTAGAAGAGGCTATAAGCCATGCTGTAAAGGCGCTGGTTGACAGGAATTCTGATCTGGCAGCAGAGGTTATAAAGCGGGATGATGAAGTCAACATGCTTGAGATAGAGATAGACGAACAATGTCTTAAGTTATTGGCGTTAATGCAGCCCATCGCCATAGACCTGAGGTTTATTACCTCGGCTATGAAGATTGGCAATGACCTTGAGAGAATGGGTGACCAGGCAGTGAATATTGCAGAGAGGACGTTGGAGTTATTGAGACAGCCTCAATTGAAACCATTGATAGACATACCAAGGATGGCGACGCTGGCACAGAAGATGGTAAAAGATTCCTTAGATGCGTTTGTCAATAAAGACACTAACTTAGCCAGAGATGTGTGTGCAAGGGATGACCAGGTGGATAATCTCAATGACCAGGTGTTCAGGGAACTTCTAACCTACATGATGGGAGATGTCTCTACGATTACCCGTGCCGTTGACCTGATACTTATAGGAAGGCATTTAGAGCGTATCGCAGACCATGCCACAAATATCGGAGAAGACGTGGTTTATCTGGTTGAAGGAAAGACCATCAAACACCATATTGAAGAAAAAACTAAATAATAGAAGGATAAAATAATACGTCTACGAAAAATGGTTTTAGTTTAATAGAGGCTTTGACTATCATATTGATACTTGGGGCTATGACTTTACTCCTCATGCCTAGTACAGGAGGATTCATAGAGTATGCAAAGTTGAGGAGGTATGCATGGGAGATTGTTTCTGATTTGAGGGAAAGGCAGCAGAAGGCTGTCATAAGCCACATTAACCGGCAGGTGGCTTTTTATCCAACCACAGATAGTTATGGGGTAGATGGTGAAATAAAAAAAGTTGAAGTAGATATAGTCTCGTTTGACGGTAATACTACTACAGGTGGAACGATAACATTTAGACCCGATGGCACTACTACAGATACTATAACCCCGCCTTCAGGTTCTGCCATAGCCATGAAAAACAGTGCGGGAGACAAACTGACTATAAGGGTAAATTCTACTACGGGCCATGTGAGGGTGGAATAAATATGGTTATTGATAACCTGCTGAATGAGATGGTGAATAAAAATGCCATGTCATTATTCTTAATAGCAGAATCTCCGCCTGTCCTTAATATAGAGGGTAGAATCTCGCCTATGGATTCTGCGCAACTCCTGCCTCAGGATATAGATACCCTGTTATCTCCTATCATGACATCCCACCAGAAGAAAGAGTTTGAACAGGAATGTGTTATTAATTTCTCTTTTGATAAAGCGCCGTTAGGCAGATTCAAGGCAAGTATATTTCGCCAGCGCGGAACTACAGGCGCTATATTGAGACGTATCCCGGACAGGATACCCACCCTTGAAGAACTGAACCTTCCGCCTGTGCTGCGTGAACTCGCCCATAAAAATAGCGGCCTTGTCCTGGTTACAGGTTCAAGCGGCTCAGGTAAATCCACCACACTTGCATGTTTAATAGACATGCTCAATTCAGACAAGAGATGCCATATAGTAACCATTGAAGACCCCATAGAATATACACATATCCACCGGAATAGCATTGTAAGCCAGCGTGAAATAGGGACTGACTCATTATCATTTATAAATGCACTGAAGCAGACTACCCGCCAGGACCCGGATGTTATATTTATCGGGGAGTTGATGGATTTGGAAACCATCTCTACTGCCTTGACTGCGGCAGAGGCAGGACATCTTGTCTTCGGGACATTGTCAGCTACGGATGCGGTCCAGGCATTAGACCGCATTATAGAGGTATTTTCTCCAGAGCAGCAACAGCAGGTCCGTACCCAGTTATCCATTGTTCTGCAGGGGATAATATCCCAGCAGCTGCTCATCAGGGCTGATGGGAAAGGCAGGATACCTGCTGCTGAGATTATGTTAGGAACACTCGCCATAAAGAATCTCATAAGGGAAGGTAATACACCGCAGATTTACTCTGAGATAGAGATGGGACAGGCGATAGGAATGCAGACGATGGAACAGGCATTGGAAGGACTGTGTGAAAAAGGGCTTGTTACCTATGAGGAGATAATAGGGGGAAGCGTTCATCAGGTGAGGCTTTCCAGAAAATTAGAAGGCAAAATGATGCCTGATACTCAGATAAAGGAAGGCGAGGATAAGCCCATTCCCATTACCAAGGAATTAATACATTACAGGTCACTTTTTGAGCAAGGGCAGGAATCTTATTGGAATTCGTCAGGGAATATAGCATTTACTATTGAGGGCTTGAAATGGACGCTTAATCCCATTTCTACTAAAGAGAGGTGCTACATCACGGATTTCAGTATAGTGAGCGGCGCGAGGGATACGTTTCATTTACCAGCCCGCATCTATTTGCGATATAAGTCCATAGATATAAAGGGTGAAGGCGAAGAGCCTAACCTTGTCCATTTTGAATTATATACCGGTAAAGAGACGCTCAAGATACCATGGACAGGCGAGGAAGGTCATTCAGCGGGAATCCCTATCCTTGAAGACGGCAAGTGGCATAACATCATCTTTACCGTGCCGCAGGAATTGGTTGGCAAACATATAAGGATATATTCCATTGAGTTTTCCAACCGGTTTACATCTATGGTGATAGGGGATATAGTATTTTTTTAATGTTAGATAAAATAATAGTAATAGGGCTGATAGGGATAGTGTTCTTTGTGCCGGTTGTGGTTACGGATTCAACGACTGTGGGGTTTACTTTGCCGAAGCAGTTGCTTGCACAAGTCTTGTTATCCATTGTGATTTTAGCGTGGCTGGTAAAGGGGGTGAAGGGGACTGTACCTCGGGGTACCCATCTAAAGGATGGGTTGGGACTGTCCCCGAAAAATAGAACCGTCCCCATTTTGAGGACGCCTTTGGATATGGCTATTATTGTGTTTCTCGTTTTTGTTCTGGCATCTTTCAGGAATACGACGAATAGTGCTATCAGCCTGAAGGGATGGACGAATATTATGGGGTATGTTCTGCTCTATTACATGGTAGCAAGTAACTTGAAAAAAGATGAGCATATAAGGTGGATAGCCGGGGCGATTGTTTTAGCAGGGTTGTTCGTCTCAATATTGGGAATATTGGAATATATGGGATTTGGCATATTTAAATGGGAGAAACCCGTTACGCAGCAGGTCCAGATGTGGGTGACTATGGGTAATTCCAATGCAGTAGCGCAATATCTGATTATGGTCATACCGGTTGCTCTGGGCATAATGCTACATAGTAAGAACTTTAAATGGATGTTAGTATGGGCATGTATCATTTCAATCATGGGTTCCTGTCTTATCTTAACATTTGCCAAGGGTGCATGGTTAGGACTGGCAGGGGCGCTATTATTTTTTGTAGCCCTCAATGCTCGGAAGAAAGTTACCGTGATGGTCCTGGTGGGTATAGTGGCAGTCTTATTTATTACCGGTCTATTTGTAAATGGCAGATTAGCCCAGATATTCAAAGAAGAGGAAAAGGATGCTACCTTTATTGGCAGGGTGGTTATGTGGCAGAGTAGTATAAGGATGCTACAGGTTCATCCCTTTTTGGGGTCAGGGTTGAACAATTTTTATCTCTTGTTTCCAAAATATCAGGTTTCTAAGTTTAACGAGGTCCTGCCTAACAGGAGGCCGATGCAGGTGCACAATGATTATATCCAATTAGCAGTTGAGGTTGGGATATTGGGGCTGGCGGCATTTTTATGGATTGTGGTGCGGTATATGAAATACGGGATGAGCATTATAAAGTCCAATGGAGATAAATGGTTGACCTCTGGGCTTGTATGTGGTATAATTGCTTTGCTAATTCATAGCCTAACGGATTTTGGTCTCCAGATGCCAGCCCCGGCAATGATGATGTGGGTATTTATGGGCATTACGGTGGCGGCAGGTGAGAAGGGAAAGGGGACAGTCCCCGGGAAAATGGACAGTCCCCGAAGGCAAGGGTTCTTATGGATTATCTACGCAATTTTTATTATTCTGGTAATCAGGTATAGCCTGATGCCATTTATGGCACATTTGGCATATCAGCGAGGGAATAGTTTGATAATGAGCGGCAGGATAGAATCTGCCGTTAAAGAATATGAGAAGGCTGTGAGATTGGATGACAGTTTAACTGATGGATATAGTACGTTAGGCTCTGTATATGCCGGGCAGGGACTTTATGCTCAGGCGATTGAGGAGTTAAAAAAATCCATCCAGATAGATAACTATAATATAGAGGCACGCATTAGTCTGGCTGGTGTCCATCGCAGGTTAGGGGAGTATGATAAATCTATTCAGGAGTTGAAGTTTGTCATAGATGTAAATCCTAACCTTACATTGGCAAGGGATTTGTTAGAGATGGTGTCCAAGGAAGCAAAACGGGCGCCATGAATGTCGCCCCTACAATACATTAGAAGGACGGTTATAGATGGAAATGCTTGAGCTTCTTAATATGGTGGTTGACAAGAAGGCTTCTGACCTGCACCTTATTTCCAATTCACCTCCTGTTGTGCGGGTGAACGGGGAACTTATTTATACCCATTTAGTGGAATTGGATGAAGAAGAGGTTAAGAGACTCATCTATTTTCTGATGAATGATGAGCAGAAGAAGAGATTTGAGGAAGAGAGGGAATTGGACTTTTCTTACAATCTCAAGGGCATGGCGAGGTTCAGGGTAAACGTCTATTTTCAAAGAGGGGCGCCTGCTGCAGCATTGAGGTTAGTGCCGCATGAGGTGCTTGACTTTGCTAAATTGGGACTGCCGGATATAGTCCGAGACCTTACCCGCAGACCCAGGGGGCTTGTCCTGGTAACCGGTCCTACTGGCAGCGGGAAATCCACTACACTGGCGGCAATGATAAGTTTGATTAACTCAGAAAGGTCCTGCCATATAGTCACGATAGAAGACCCTATAGAATATACCCACTCACACAGAAAATCCATTATAAGCCAGCGTGAGATAGGCACAGACTCACACTCTTTCCAGAGGGCATTAAGAGAAGTCCTTCGCCAGGACCCTAATGTAATTCTCATAGGTGAATTGAGGGACCTTGAGACTATCCAGACTGCTATCACTGCTGCAGAGACAGGGCATCTGGTATTCGGAACGCTCCATACTACAGATGCTGCCCAGACGATAGACAGGATTATAGACGTATTCCCTCCTTACCAGCAGCAGCAGGTCAGGACACAGCTTTCCATTACACTTCAGGGCGTTATATCCCAGCAGTTGATAATAAAGAGGGATGGACTTGGAAGGGTGCCTGCAGTAGAGGTGATGATTGCTACCCCTGCTGTCCGGAATATGATAAGGGAAGGCAAGACCTTCCAGATATACTCCAATATTGAAATGGGCAGGGATGTGGGTATGCAGACACTGGACCAGGCATTGGAAGAACTTTTTAAGAGAAATCTCGTTGCAGAGGAGCAGGCGATAGCAGTGTCAAGAGAACCTGAATCCCTGCAAAAGAAGATATTGGCAAGGATGAGGACAAAGAAGGCATGAGCAATGGCACATAAAATACTGTTAGTTGATGATGAGCCTAATATTGTCAAGACTCTTACGTTCAGACTCAAGGCAAATAACTATGAAGTCGTATCAGCATCTGATGGAGAGGCTGGCTTAAGGGCAGTCTATGAACAATCCCCGGACCTGATGATATTAGATATAATGATGCCTAAGATGGACGGATTTGAGGTATGTCAGAGATTAAGGGCAGATCTGCGTTTCAAAAAACTTCCTATTCTTATGCTCACTGCAAAGGCTCAGGCAATTGATAAGATATGGGGTGAGCGAATCGGGGCTACAGAATATCTGGTAAAGCCATTTGACAGCAATGAACTCTTAAATAAGATTGCGAAATATCTGGCAGAAAGTGATGCAGAAAAGAAGAAAGTTGAGTAGAGCGGGGTTTACCTATGCTGAAATCCTGATGGCTATAATAGTGCTGGCTATAGCTATTGTGCCGCTCCTGGGACAATTTTATATAGGATTCCATGGCAATAAGACAGGAAGGGATGTAACTATCGCATCCAATCTGGCATCAGGGGTTATGGACGAGATAAGGTCAAAGGCATTTGAAGACCCTGATGCAAACAAGAAGTTTGGACCAGAGCCGGATGAGGATACGTCCAATAGGATAGAATGGGATGACGTGGATGATTATAACGGATGGACAGAGACGCCTCCCAGGACGATAGATGGCCAGATTATGAACGGGACAGGCGGCCAGCCTGACTTTTCTATTTTTAAGTATGAGGCAGTAGTGGAATCAGTTGAACCAGACCCCCCGGCAAGCGGCTGGAAATTGTACCAAAATAATCAGGCTACGAGTTTAAAGGCAGATTATAAAAGGATTATCGTGACCGTTTCCAAGACAGATAATTCTATTACACCGGTGACATTGACAACCATCCGCGCAAGATATTAAGAGATGAAATTGGAAGAGACTGGTTTTACACTTACAGAGGTTATCGTTTCTATTCTGGTCCTGGGCATTATAATAGTGGTTATCTATGAGATGCTTAACCAGGGGACAATCTCATGGGAATACGGGGATATGGAAACTGAGATAGTCCAGAATGGGCGTGTCGGGCTTGAGTGGATGGGGAAAGAAATCAGGCAAGCTACCCAGATAGGTGTGGCTGATACGAGCCGCCTCATATTCTGGGGTGATGTTGATAATGATGGACTCGGGAATAACGTAGAGTATGTCAGGACATTGACAAATCTATACAGGGTGGATTATACAAAGACCCCTGTAGCAACTGAGGCGGTAAGTACTTATGTCAGGAATTTTGAACTACAATACTGGGGTGATGACCCATCTTCGCCGCATATAGATACTACGAAATATACCAACCCTGTAACTCCTCAGAGTAAACGGGATAGTGTGCGTCTTATAGCAATGAGATTGGTTGTAGGCAGGGATACACAGAAATTCAGTTATGACGTTACGATGATAGGAAATGCCTATCCGAGAGGGATGTGGTTTTGAATAATAAAGGCATAGCCCTGTTACTATCTCTCATAATAATGGTAATCCTTCTTGTCCTGGGCGGGGCGTATATGTATATGGTGAGGCTTGAGGCATACATCTCAAAGAATCAGAGGAATTCTACAGAAGCCCTTTACATTGCAGAGGCAGGTATGGAAAGAGGTATAAGGTATTTTGTTGACCTGAAAGGAAGTTGGACAGGGACACTCGGACCTGAATATTTAGACACAGCAAATACAAAAAAGTACACAGTGGTTTCTGGAACGAGCCCATTGGGGACAGATTGGAGGACGCTAACCTCTACAGGTGTTATATTAGAACCAGGGACAGGAGTAGAATTAGCCAAACGTATCTTGCAGGCAGATGTTTCTATAGTTGCGTTTAAATATGCCCTGTTATCTAATGAAGATATAAACCGTTCAACAGCCTACGGGAATATAGACGGAAGGATTCATGCCAACCGGATGGTTTACTTAGACCCTGCAAGAATGACAATGGATGCAGGCCAGCCTGAGCCAAGCATGCCGCGTGTTCTTATGCCGCAGATTGATATGTCGTATTACGCTGATTCTAATAATTTTACAGGAACAGGATTAACTCACAGCCTCATACCAAATGACCAGTCTTTTGGAGCTCCGTATCTTACTCCTGTTTCCGATACCGTATATTATATCAAAGGCATTGCCTCTATATATACTACTGACCAGGATGTTACCTTTACTAACTGTGTCCTGGTGGCAGAAGGAAGGGTTGCTGCTGTGGGTAGTGATGCTTCAAGTCCATGGACTACACTGGTTACCTCAGACGATATATCTGATTTTTCCGCCTCTGGATCGGCGACTGTAAACGGCGACCTTTTTAATTATGCGAGTAGAGATGCAAGCAACTTTTATACATGCACTGGAGATGCTACCCAGAATAGCCATTTTATAGGTGAGACGGTTGCACAGGTAAATGCATCACAGACGACTACTGCTGTTACGTTATCTCCACCTACCACTACATTGACTCTACAAAGTACGACTGGTTTCTTATATCCTGCAGGGTCAGCATTCATAGAGGGGGATAGTTTTACATATACGGGTATAGACAGGGCTGCAAATACCCTCACAGGTTGTTCAGGATTTGATTCTGACCATCCTATAGGTGTATATGTAACCCAGCCTCAGGATGGAATTGTAATAAAGGGGCGCGAGATTATATGCGTAACAGGTTCTCCGAGACTTAAGGGAGTAAAAGGCGTATTAAAACGGATTGAATTTCAGATACAGAATGTAACCTTATATAATGTAGTGCTTGACAAATTCAGTGCTACATGGACAGATACACCCACCCTGACCAAGGTTGAGATACCTAATGGGACAGTAGTATGGACAGGGAGTTATGCAAAGGGAAGTCCGTCGGTCTCTTTTAGCCCATCTTATAACTCTATTGTGGGAAGTCAGACAACTATAGCATTTGAATTTGATGGAGATATGAGTATTAGCGGTGCGACGCAGTTAATAGCCACATTCTACGAACAAACTTATAACACATCCTATGAGGTAAATCTTGCTATCCAGGGTGTGAAAGTCTTAAATTTTACAGTTCCACTAAATGCCTCAACAAATAAGGCAGACTACCCTGCTATGGCTACAAAACTTGGTAATATCAGGGAATTTGGTTCTCAAAAACGTAGCGATAGGGTAGTAAACGGGGTGGCATATTCAGAACAGGGCAGGGTCCAATTTGACAATGTGGGGATGGCAGGTGCTATCGTTTCCAATGAGATAGACTTGATTAACAAGAATGAAAATAGTAGTGCGACTGGCAAGATAGATATTGACAATTATTCAGTTCCTGCAAAGAGGTATGTCCCTGACCCTGCCCCGCTCGGTTTTACAGGCGGGCTTACGATTGTAAACTGGCGTGAGGTGTATTGAGAGATATGGCTAAGAAATTGTCCAAATTTAATTTTGAGGTGAATATATTCCAGCCTGGGAAATTCCTTGTAGGGATGGATATAGGGACTGGTTTTGTCAAGGTGGTTGTGTTAAAACAGGCCCCTGATGGATTGAGATTAGCGGGCATAGGACAGGCAAGGGTTTCTAAAGAACCTGTTAAGACAGGGGGTAAATTAGAAGACCCCACAGAGGAGGCTATAACGAGGGCAGTAGCTGACTGTAAGGTAAAACTCAGGAAGGTCCATTCTAATTTTGCCAAGCCGTCTCTAACTACGCGGAACGTGCTTTTGCCTCAGATGCCCCAGGAGGAATTGAGAGAATCTGTTAAATGGGCTGTGGAACGGGACCTGCCATTCCCCGTGGATGAGGCTGTATTTGATTACCTGATAGGTTCTGAGGTAATCAGGACAGGGGTAAGAAACCGCGAGATAACGGTCGTTGCAGCCAAGGCAGAAGACGTCCAGACTTATGCCGGTCATTTCAAGAATGTAGGTCTTAAAATAGAATCCCTGGATATAAACGCTTTTGCCTTGTGGAACTCATTTGAGAGAGGCGGGGAATGGAAAGAGGATGACGTAATAGCATTGATAGACATAGGGGCAGGAAAGAGCAATATAAATATATACAAGGGGGGTAACCTGCGTTTCAATAGGGACCTGCCCATAGCAGGGAATCTCCTGACCCAGGGAATCCAACAAGGGCTTAATATAAGTTTTGAAGAGGCAGAGGCTCTAAAGATTAAGACAGGTATAAGTGAGAATTCTGATATATACCCTGTAATAAATCCTATACTGCATCAGTTCGCCACAGAATTGGAACGCACCTTTGATTTCTACAAAGCCCAATCTCATGAAGCAAAGGTTAACAGAATAGTCCTTTTTGGCGGTGAAGCGAACCTTAAAGGTTTGGATAAATTTCTTTCAAATGAATTAGGGACACCTGTTGAAATAGGCAACCCTTTAAGGGGCATAAAGGTTGACTCTACTAGATTCCCGGATATAGCGGATATCGCCCCAGGGCTGGGGGTGGCAATTGGACTGGTTCTTACCGGGGGTACTTCCAAGAGTGTAAACCTCCTGCCGCGAGAGGTGAGGAAGGAAGGCAAGACTTTACTCAAGGAAAACCTGATAAAGATTGTCGCAGTGGCATTGGTCCTGGGTTTTGGCTTGAGATTCATAGACGTCTCCAATAAAAAGAAACAATTTCAAAAATCAAAGAAGGTCCTTGACAGCGTTATTGCTACATGGGACAGGAAGACAGCATTAGAAAATAAGATTACGTTTCTTGACAATATTATAAGTAAAGGACAAGTGCCGCTTGAGGCATTGATTGGCATAAGCCAGAAGGTACCTGAAGGTATATGGCTCCTTGATTTATCTATCAGCGGCGGCGTTTTGAAATTATCAGGTGAAGGGTCATCTAACCCATTGGTCCTGGAATTTATAAAGGGGTTGGGGGAGATACCTTATCTTAAAGAAGTAACGCCTGGTATTATAAGGGAAAAGGATGGCGTCATAGTCTTTAGCGCCACATGCAGGATTGATTGAGGTATAATGGGATGAATCTACCAAAGTTAAAAACGAGGGATAAAATGCTCTTAGTTGCCGGCATAGCCCTGATTGCCATAGTGGCTATACGCAACTATTATGTAGATACCTCAAAGGTGTTAAAGAAATTAAAGGAAGAGGTGACTATACCTGAGACCAGATTTCTTGTAATAAGGGATGTCGTCGCACCCGGAGAAAAGGATTATGCCGAGGTTCTGGAAAAGGTTGAAGTCCACGTTAAGACGAGAGAATCAGAGGTAACCAAGAGGGAGGAAATACTGCCGAATAAGGCTATGCGTCATGAGGTTATGGCGCGTATAGTAGATATGGCTGAAGCGTCAGAGGTGAAAATAATAAATTTCGATTCCCAGTCAGGGTTTGAAAAGAAGGACGTTTATGAGGACATACCTATCAAAATTGATGCACGATGCCGATACGAATCCATACTTAAATTTATGGATAAGTTGAGGACGCTTCCTCACAAGATAGAGAATTTTAAGGTCACGATTTCAAAAGGGGGCCTCCCGAATTTAGACATGAGGCTGGAATTGATAGTATATGTACGATAAATTAGAGGATATTCTTCAGAAGTTGATAACTAAAAGGTTTTCTAAGAAGGAAAGGGTATTCGCATTCTTGTTTTTATTTTTAATAGTCCTGTTCCTCGCATGGGCATTTAACAGGGGCATATTGCCTTTTGGAAAAAAAACTCTGCTGACTGTGCATGTCCCGCCCTCTGACCTTACTATGTCTGGTATAACGCCTCAAAAACTGAGTGGTGAAAGTTTACTTACGCAGGGACAGATAAGGGACCCATTCGCCCGTTCTATAAAGGCAGGTGGGGATGGAACTAAAGACTCCGGGTTAGGGAATCTCAAATTAAGCGGTATACAGCTCAAGGATGACAAACCTGTATACTGTCTTATTAATGACGAGATATTTATTGAAGGGGACAGGCTCGCAGGGAAGAGGATAATAAGGATTGAAAAAGACAGGGTCATTCTCAAGGATGACAAAGGAGAGTATGAACTGAAGATATGGGAGGAATAAGGATTATACGAAAAATCAAGGAGATGCAACTCCTTTCAAGCAAGGCGAAAAAGGATGGCATGACCATAGGATTTGTCCCTACTATGGGTGCCCTGCACGAAGGCCATTTAAGCCTTATGAGAATGGCAAGAAAAGATAATGACCTTGTCGTCCTAAGTATATTTGTGAACCCTATCCAGTTTGGACCCCATGAGGATTATAAGAAATATCCCAGGGATTTTAAGAAGGATGAGAGATTGGCAAAAAGTGCAGGTGCGGACGTCCTATTTTATCCTGCTGTTAAAGAGGTATATCCAGATGGGCATTCCACGTATGTTGAGGTAGAGACCTTGAGTAATGTCCTATGCGGTGCTTCCCGCCCGGGACATTTTAAAGGGGTTACTACGGTGGTAGCAAAACTCTTTAATATAGTTCAGCCTGATACAGCCTATTTTGGCCAGAAGGATGCCCAGCAGACAATTATTATCCAGAAGATGGTCCATGACTTAAACATGGGACTTAAGATTAAGGTTATGCCTATTGTCAGGGAAAAGGATGGGCTTGCTATGAGTTCAAGAAATGTCTATCTCTCTAAAGAAGAACGGCGGGATGCTGTTATCTTATTTTCCTCTTTACAAGAAGCACGTGATATGATAAAATCTGGCGAGATTATAAGTTCCCGTGTTATATCCCGTATAAGGGATATGATAGGAGAGAAGAAAACTACCCGCATAGACTATGTGGCTGTCGTTGACCCATTAAATCTAAAAGACGTTAAAAGGATTTCCGGCACAGTGTTGATAGCATTGGCAGTGTGGGCGGGTAAGACGAGGTTGATTGATAATATGGTTGTATATGGATAATATAATTGAAATTGCAAAAAGGGCTAAGGAGTCATCCAGGGTCCTTGCCAACCTTTTGTCAAGGGTCAAGGATAATGCATTGAAGGGGATGGCTCGGGCATTGATAGAGGCAAGTGAGTCTATACTCTCAGCAAACGAGAAGGATATAAAAGAAGGGGAAAAGAATCGCCTTTCCAATGCCATGATAGACAGACTCAAACTCAATCCATCCCGCATAAAGGGAATGAGCGATTCTCTGATGAGTATCTCTGAATTAAAGGACCCTGTAGGTGAAGTGTTAGGTATGTGGAAGAGGCCCAATGGACTTAAGGTCGGCAGGGTAAGGGTGCCTATAGGCAGCATATTGATGATATACGAATCCAGACCAAACGTGACGTCTGATGTAATAGGGCTATGCCTTAAATCAGGTAATAGCGTGATTCTTAGGGGCGGGAGTGAGGCATTGAATTCCAATATTGCAATCCATAAGGTATTGAGCGAGGCTGCAAAGGCAGAAGGTATTCCTTCAGACGGTATAAACATGGTGGAGACGCCTGATAAGAAAGCGGTTAGCACCTTATTGGGATTGAATCAGTATGTTGACTTATGTATACCGAGAGGTGGTGAGGAGTTGATAAGGAAGGTAATGCTTGAGTCTAAGATACCCGTGATAAAGCATTACAAGGGGGTATGCCACACCTATGTAGATGAAGATGCGGATTTGAATATGGCAGAAAAGATTGCATTTAATGCCAAGGTCCAGCGTCCTGGTGTGTGTAATGCGATGGAGACATTGTTGGTGCATAAAGACGTCGCGATAAGATTTTTGCCTTCCATGGTTAAGAAATTCAAGGATGCAGGCGTTGAAATCAGGGGATGTCCTCGGACACGAAATATAGTAAAAGACATAAAAGAGGCAACTGAGGAGGATTGGCGGACAGAGTACCTTGACCTCATACTTTCTATAAGGGTTGTAGAGGATATAGATGAGGCAATAAGGCATATTACGGTGTATGGCTCCATGCATTCGGATGCGATAGTTACTGACAACTACGAACGTGCCATGAAGTTTTTAAACGAGGTAGATTCGGCATGTGTTTATGTAAACGCATCCACGCGATTTACAGATGGTTTTGAATTTGGCATGGGCGCAGAGATAGGGATAAGTACTGACAAATTTCATGCCCGTGGTCCAATGGGATTAGAAGAACTTACCTCCTATAAATACATAATATTCGGGAATGGGCAGATAAGGGAATGAAGATAGGAATATTAGGGGGGACTTTTAATCCTGTCCATGTAGGCCACCTGATACTTGCCCAGGAATCTGCTGAAAAATTGGGGTTAGATAAGGTAGTTTTTGTGCCATCCAATATCCCGCCTCATAAGAGCGGGACCTCGGTAATAAATGCAGAGGACAGATACAACATGCTGCTCTTTGCTATCCAGGGGAATCCACTCTTTGAGGTATCAAGATTGGAGATAGAAAGGCCTGGCAGGTCATATTCTGTAGAGAGCATGAAAGAGTTCAGGGTAGTATATGGCAAAGAGGCAGGGCTTTTCTTTATTACCGGTTCAGACTCTCTTAAGGAAATTTCTACATGGAAGGATTTGAAGGGCATATTTGAACTCGTTAAATTTGTAGTGGCAGAACGGGAAGGTTATCCTTTAGAAGGAGTGCCTGAAGAGGCGCAGGTTATCCAGATTACACCTATAGGGATTTCGTCAAGCCTGATACGGGAACGGATTAGGAAATCCAGGTCAATACGCTATCTGGTACCGGATGGCGTATTGGGATATATTGAGGAAAAGAGGCTGTACAGGACATGTTAAAATCTTATTGCCGCAAGAAAGATGGCAGCCTGATTATAGACGTGAACAGGGATACCATAAAAGGGGTTTTGACAGATGAGGAAAACCTTATCTGGATAGATGTAGAAGACCCTGATGATAATGATATAGAGGTCTTATTAGAGGTATTTGGCTTACATGCAATGACAGTAGAAGACTGTATAATGCCGAATACCCGTCCTAAGATAGAGCAGTTTGATAACTATACGTTTCTTGTCCTGCACACCATTGGTTCTATCGTCCAGCCTGATGCAGGCGATATGACATTATCAGCAAATGGCAAGAGGATAGGTATAGTAGAACTTGATATATGCCTGGGTAAGAATTACCTGATAACATTTCATACAGAGCCTGTAAGGGTTATAAATGCCACTCGTGACAAGGCTGAGAAGAAATCTCCTATTATGTCAAGGGGACCTGATTTTCTATTGTATCACATGGCTGATGGGCTTGTGGATAATTATTTTCCTGTGGTAGACGAGCTTGACAACAAGATAGATAAGATGGAAGAGGAAATCTTGACTGAGCCTTCCAAGAATACCCTTAAAAAGTTATATGATTTAAAAATGGATACGATGTTTCTAAGAAGGATTATAGGGCCGGAGCGGGATGCGATTAATCTATTGATACGCAACGAAAGCCCGTTTATAAGGCCGCAGAACCAGGTGTATTTCCGTGACGTCTATGACCATATGGTGCGTTTGAGTGACCTTCTGGATGTCTGCCGTGAAATTACAACATCTGCAGTAGAGATATATATGATAGTTTCATCAAATAAACTAAATGAGATTATAAAGACACTCACTATCCTCGCTACAATTGCTACTCCCAGCATAATAATAGCGAGTATATATGGTATGAATTTCAAATACATGCCGGAACTTGGATTTAGATATGGGTATCTTCTCGTATTGCTCGTTATGGTATTGACTACTGTATTTATGGTAGTATTTTTCAAAAGACGTAAGTGGCTATAGTTTAAATAGGAGGGGGAATTATGGAAGCATATTGCATGAAGTGCAGGGCTAAAAAGGAGATGAAGGATATGGAAAAGGTTACGATGAAGAATGGCAGGCAGGCAACGAAAGGTAAATGTCCTGACTGCGGGACAGCCCTGTTCAAGATTATGAAAAAAGAGTAAGAGGGAATGGCTAAAAAGTTTTGGAGGTGATGGGTATAGATTCTAAAGAGAAGGCACGTATTATAGCTGATTCTGCCAGTGATAAAAAGGCGGATGACATAATAATAATGGACTTAAGGGGATTGAGCGGCATCACGGATTTTTTTGTTATATGCAGCGGTAGTTCCAATAGAAGGGTTAAGGCTATCGCTGATGGTATAATAGATAAATTGAGAGATATAAAGATTAAGGTATGGCACGTTGAAGGCTATGAAGAATCTACATGGGCATTATTAGATTACGGGGATGTAGTAGTCCATGTATTTGAGGAAGAAACGAGGAGATTCTATGACCTTGAACGATTATGGGGAGATGCACCTATAGAAAAATTGTAGGTGGCTTAATTAATTAGGAAAAAGATGAATATCAAACCCAGGGGTAATAAATCTTACGGGGCTTTGAAAGAAAAGCTCTCACAATTAGCGCACTTTGTCAGGTTATACAGGCAGACTGACCAGAAACTGAAGCAAAGGCTGAAGGAAATTTCCGCCTTATATGAGGTGTCGAGGTCTATTACTACTACCCTCCATTTAGATGAGGTTTTGAACCTTATTACGGAAAAGGCAGCTCATATCATGAGGGCAAAGGTGTGCACCTTACGGTTATTGGATAAAGGCAAGAGGAAACTTGTCCTGAGGGCATCTTATGGATTACGTGAAAATTCCATATTAAAAGGCGACATAGCGGTTGGAAAGAGCATAGCAGGCAGGGTAGTAAAAGAAGGACAGCCCTATATTGTCCAGGACGTCCTGACAGACCCGCGCTACTATTATCCTCAATTTGCAGAAAAAGAAAACATCAGGTCTTTGATTACGGTTCCTCTCATGCTCAAAAAGAAGACTGTAGGCGTCTTGAGTACGTATAGTCCTAAGAAAAGCGTTTATGATTGGGAGGACGCTAAATTGTTATCCATGTTTGCAAGCCAGGCAGCGATATCCATTGAGAATGCGAGGCTGTTTGAAGAGACGCGCGCCAATTTCGTGAATACGCTGAAGGTCCTGGCAAATGTAATAGATGCGAGGGATAGTTATACCCATGACCATTCCGAGAGGGTCATGAAATATGCCATGGATATGGCAGATGAGTTGAATCTATCCGAGGATAATAGAGAGAAACTTCAGTATGCGAGTTTTCTCCATGATATAGGTAAGATAGTGGTAGACCGGAATATCCTGCGAAAGCCCGGCAGACTCACTGATGAAGAATGGGATAAGATGTCACGCCACTCTGAGGTCGGGGCAGACATCATAGAGAAGACAGGATTTTTAAAAGAACTTGTCCCGATTATTCTTTACCACCATGCACGATACAATGGCGGCGGTTATCCTCAACCCCACAAGAAGTTGGGCAAGATACCATTGGCAGCACGTATCCTTACAGTCATAGATGCGTATGAAGCAATGGTATCAGACAGGCCTTATAAGAAGGCCTTCTCAGGTGAAGAGGCAGCGAATGAATTAAAGAGATGCTCCGGCACGCAGTTTGACCCTAAAGTTGTCAAGATGTTTTTGAAGGTATTGAATAAAAATGAAATTAGAGGATAAGATTAGAAACCTTATAAAGGATGCCGTCCGGAATATTAACAATTCTATTACAGAGGAAGAAATTCCTGCCATCCATTTAGAACTCCCGAAAGAAAAACAGCATGGGGACCTGGCAACGAATATTGCCATGCAGTTAGCTTCCAGATTGAAATTATCTCCCCAGGAGATAGCCGCTAAACTCGCAGAGTTTATGAAAGAGGGATTAAAGGATGCCTCTTTAGACAGGAATATAGCAAAGATAGAAGTAAAAGGACCCGGATTTATAAATTTTTTCTTAAGTTCTGATTCGCTGTACGATGTCCTGGCAGAGATTAGAAAGAAAAAATCCGGGTTTGGGAAACCTGCTGCGGGACCTTTGCAATCAGGCGGGAAAATTCACATTGAGTTTGTCAGTGCGAACCCTACAGGGTCTTTGAGTGTAGCACATGGGCGGCAGGCGGCAGTAGGGGATTCCCTGACAAATATCCTGAAGTTTGCCGGGGACACTGTAGTAAAGGAATACTATATCAACGATGATGGCAACCAGATAAGGCTTTTGGGTGAATCACTTAAGGCACGGGTATTGGAACTGTTGGGTGAGGCCGTAGAATTTCCTGAAGATGGATATAAGGGGAGTTATGTCCTTGACATTGCCCGTGAGGTTATCGCAAAATTTGGCAGTAAGGCAAAAGATAAATCCTTAAGTTTTTTTTCTGCTTATGCTACAAGGTGCATATTAAACATGATAAAAAAGGATTTGAAGGATTTTGGCGTCCGGTTTGACAGCTGGTTTAGCCAGAAAAAATTTGCCTCTACGGGTGAAATAGAAAGGACGCTCAATGTATTAAAAGAACGGCAATTTATATATGAGAAGGATGGGGCATTATGGTTTAAGTCCACAGCCTTCGGGGATGATAAAGACAGGGTTGTTGTTAAGAGTAACGGTGAATTCACTTATATAGCCCCTGATATTGCATACCACAAAGAAAAATTAAAGAGGGGATTTGACAGACTGATAGATATATGGGGTCCTGACCACCATGGCTATATACCGAGATTAAAGGCATCTATCCAGGCACTGGGATATACAAAGGATACGCTTTCCGTCCTTATCATACAATTAGCAACGCTCTACAGGGACGGTAAACCTGTCCCTATGTCCACAAGGGCAGGGGAATTTATCACGCTTAAGGAGGTCATGGAAGAAGTAGGTCCAGATGCAACCCGTTTCTTCTTCCTCATGCGGAAGCGGGATAGTCATCTGGATTTTGACTTAGAATTGGCAAAGAAGGAGTCCATGGACAACCCTGTATATTATATTCAATATGCATACGCCAGGATATCAAGCATATTGAAGTTTGAGGAGGAAAAGAAAGTCAAGGGGAAGAGAACCGGCGTAGATTTATCCCTGCTTAATACCCCGGAAGAGATTGAGCTCATCAAGATATTAAGGAAATTCCCCGAGATTATCGCAATATGCGTCCATGAAATGGAACCTTACAGGATTACGTTGTATTTACAGGAATTGGCAGGGGCATTCCATGGTTTCTACAATAAGCACAGGGTGGTGTCTGATGATTTGCGTCTCAGTAGTGCCAGGTTGGCATTGGTGGAGTGTGTCCAGATAGTATTGGGTAATGGATTAAGGTTATTAGGTGTGTCTGCACCAGAGGAGATGTAAGAGGAGATATAATGGATAAATATGATGTGGTTGTCATTGGAGGAGGACCTGGAGGATATGTAGCCGCTATCCGTGCGGCGCAGCTTGGCGGGAAGGTATGCGTTATAGAAAAGGGGCATTTGGGCGGGACGTGTCTAAATAGGGGTTGTATCCCTTCAAAGGCAATAATTACCAGTATGAAGTTATTATCTTTGATAAAATCGTCTTCCTCTTTTGGTATAGACGTTCAAGGGTACCAGGTCAACTTCCCTAAGGTTATCTCAAGGAAAGATGAAATTGTCCTTAAACTCCGCCAGGGTATAGGGGGACTCTTCAAAGCCAAAAAAATAGACCTGAAGAATGGAGAAGGAAAAGTAGTTCAGCCTAACCGGGTCATGGCAGGCAGTGAAGAGATAGAGGCAAAGAACGTGATTATAGCAACAGGTTCAGAGCCGCTTGAATTGCCGCAATTTAAATTTGACGGTGAAAAAATCCTTTCAAGCACAGATATCCTGGGATTAAAAGAGATACCTAAAAGTCTACTCATTATTGGCGGGGGCGTGATAGGATGTGAATTTGCATGTATATACGCTGAGTTAGGGACAAAGGTGAGCATAGTAGAGATGATGCCTAATATATTGCCTACTGAGGATAAGGAGTTAGGTAAGAGAATGGCGCTCATCATTAAGAAAAAAGGCGTTGAAATCATGACCGATACCAGGATAGAAAAGATTGAGAAAAATACAGAAGGTATCCTTGCGAGTCTATCCAATGGCAGTACCATGCAGAAAGAGAGGGCGCTCGTATCAGTGGGCAGGTCACTCAACTCAAGCCGATTAGGGTTAGAGGAATTGGGCGTCAAGATAGAGAGGGGCCGGCTGCAGGTAGATGAATATTTAAGGACAAGCATTCCCAATATTTATGCAGCAGGGGACGTTATTGGCGGACTGCTCCTTGCACACGTGGCATCACATGAAGGGATAGTGGCAGCGGAGAATGCCTTAGGGGCAAACAAGAAGATAGACTATACTGTCGTGCCTAACTGTATATTTACTGACCCTGAGATAGGGAGTGTAGGATATACTGAAGACGCTGCACGCCAGAAGGGATACGAGGTGAAGGTTGGCAGATTTCCATTTATGGCACTTGGCAAGGCGCATGCAATGGGTGAGACAGAAGGGTTTGTAAAGTTAATCGGGGATGTTAAGACTAACCAGATTCTGGGTGGACAAATACTCGGCCCTCATGCTACGGATTTGATAGCAGAGGTGGCAGTGGCGATGAAATTGGAATCAACGATGGAGGAGTTGGAAGAGACTATTCATGCTCATCCAACCTTATCAGAGGGGATTATGGAGGCTGCAGGGAACTTTTATGGAAGGGCAATCCACGTCCCTTAATGTAATTGACTTGGGTTTGATTGAATATAAAGATGCCTATAAAATCCAGCAGGAGATTCTCCAGAACAGGCGGTTCGGGGAGGTTCCTGATACCCTGCTTCTTGCAGAACACCCACCTGTTATCACGATAGGCCGCTCCGGGTCAAGGAAGAACGTCCTGATAGATGAAGGAACGTCAAAGAAAAAAGGTGTTTCTATATTTGAAATAGACCGGGGTGGTGATGTGACCTATCATGGGCCCGGTCAGTTAGTTGCCTATCCTATCATGGACATTAAGGGCATTACAGATGGAGACATACATAAGTTCTTAAGGGGCTTGGAAGAGGTTATTATAAGATTTTTATCATGCTATCAAATTACAGGCAGCAGGGTCCCGCATTATACCGGCGTCTGGGTTGGTGATAAGAAGATTGCGTCTATAGGCATAGGCGTCAGGAGATGGATAAGTTATCATGGGCTTGCCTTAAATATAAATCCTGACATGAGCCATTTCTCAATGATTAACCCATGCGGGCTGGTGGCAGCAAAGATGACCTCTATGGAGGAGTGTCTAGGAAGAGCCATTAGTGTGAATGAAGTCAAGAGAAATTTCATAGAGAGTTTTAGTTTAGGAATTTCAAAATATTGTAGTTGCCCCGACGTTACGTCGGGGCTTAATTTAAGGTGTTTTGTGACGGAAGTAGAAGTAAAAAGATTTCCGCCGTGGCTTAAGAAGAAATTAGACGTTGGCGGGAGAGATGTCTATACGAGAGAGGTCATTGATTCCCTTTCCTTACATACCGTATGCGATAGTGCTAAATGTCCCAATATCAATGAATGTTTCTCAAGAGGCACTGCTACGTTTTTAATATTAGGAAATGTATGCACGAGGAATTGCGGCTTTTGTGCGGTGGATTCCGGGGTGCCAGAGGGACCTGATTATGACGAAGCATTGAGAGTAGCAGGGGCAGCAAAGAGGCTGAATTTAAGACACGTAGTAATTACGTCAGTTACGAGGGATGACCTTGAGGATGGAGGCGCTTCTCATTTTGCTGCTACCATAAGAGATGTCCGGGCTCAACTTCCCCTTGCCACAATAGAGGTTCTTACACCTGACTTTAACGGGAAGAAAGAGGCGATAAGAAAGGTATTAGAAGCAGAACCGACAATCTTTAATCATAACGTAGAAACGGTTCCCAGACTTTATAAACGGGTAAGGGCAGGGGCAGATTATGAAAGGTCGTTATCAGTCTTAAGATATGCAAGGGAGGACTCTCCTGAACTTAGGACAAAGAGCGGGCTTATGCTGGGGATGGGTGAAGAAAAAGAAGAGGTTGTTGATGTATTGGAAGACCTCAGGGCTGTAGGTTGTGATATGCTTACAATAGGACAGTATCTCAAACCTTCAAATGGTAAATTAGAGGTTTTTAGATTCGTCCATCCGGACGAATTTAAGGAATATGCGGATTTGGCAAAGGCGTTAGGTTTTAGATACGTTGCAAGCGCCCCTTTTGTCCGAAGTTCCTACTGTGCTGACCAATGGTTAGAATAGGAAAAGAGATAGATAATGGACATACAAAAGGACGTTATATCGAGAGGAGGTAACAATGGGGACAATTAAAGCTGAACGGATAGAAATAGAGATTCCTGAAGACATAATATTTGTAATGAAAGGATTGGAAAAACCAGAAGAAGTAAAAAAGAAATTAAAAATGGCACTGGCTATGACCTTATTTCAGGAAAAAACCATATCGCTTGGAAAGGCAACAGAATTGGCAGGGACGAGCAGAATTAAATTCATGGAGGTATTAAAGGAACACGGCATACCTGCCTATGAGTATAGTGAGAAAGATTACGAAAGTGAGCGACAGATAACAAAAAGAAGATAGTTGACCAGTTAATAGATTTGGGTTTCAGAATAAGTAATAAACTTTATGCAAAGATGTTTTCTGATTCAAAGTAAATTTATGAGTAGATTATCCGTTATAATAACATTTTTAAGCATAGTCTTATGTAGTTGCGGGGCAGGTAAGCCGAAGGGTGGGGAGGGTATAAGTTACTGGTCACCTGCATGGCTCAATAACGAACGCATCATCTATACCAAGCAGGTTGAGACTGTAAAGTTTAATTATGGGTGGCTGGCAGAAATAGGGAATAATACATCAGAGCGTATTTGGACAGACTACTTTATATGCACAATGGATTTGAATGGAGAAGATGAAAAGATTCTGAAGCAGTTTAGATTTGTGGAGGCAGGCGTAGAAGGGAGTATGCCCCGGTATTATATAATAGAAGGGGATAAGAAAATAAAGATTCCGGATATAATTATCCCACCACTTACACAGGATTATTATAGTTGTAGTAAAGACTTGATAGTATTTAGCAGTGGTACGATTTACACGATGAAGACAGATGGTAGTGAGTTAAAGAAGATAGGAAAAGGAGGATATGCCCGTCTTTCACCGGATGGTAAGTTAATCTTATACACCGCTACCGACCCTAGTGCAATAGAGGCATATGAGAGATATTTTAAGAGACATCAGGGCGAGTTCCCGAATGAACCTCCACCACCTTTACTAGGTGCCCTCTGGCTGATAAATATAGATGGGACAGGGAAGAGGAAGTTAGTGGAGCCTGGGACTGAAGGGATATGGGACCCGACTGGAAGGAAGATTTTGTATAGTGAAGGTCTTCCCGGATACGACTGTCACCTTTTAGAACTGGGGGAGAATTATCATGTATTGAGTAATAAGAAATTTGAATGGGGAGGACGTATTTATGATTGGAGTCCAGATGGGAAATATGTATTGGCAGCAGGAACACGTGATACAGAGACATGGAACCATTTTAAACTTACCAAATTAGCAGCTATACCAACTTATCCCAGACTATCACCTGATGGAGAGAAGATAGTAGGAAGTAATGCAGGACTTGATGCAGATATATGTGTTGTATATATAGATAGCACAGATAGGGATAAGGCAATAAAGGTTCTGAAGAAGACCCACTTTAAGAAATGGGACAAGTGACATAGAACAGAGGACGAAAATGGCTAAAAGAATTCTTATAGGATGGAATTGGTTGTACGTTCTGGGAGTAATGTTTATAGGACTCTTTCAAATAGATATAAATGCAGAAATTATAGGTGGTGATAATCCATGGCAAAATGATAAACGTTCCTACCGTCCATATCCTATTCTTTTCCTCCATGGATTTGCAGGGGGAAGTAACTACACCTGGAACCCAGACCCTAATGCTAAGGACCAGGCAACAGAGCAGAAAAAACCTACAGCAGTGCTTGATAAGTATTTTAATAAATATTTTCGTGTAAATCTGGCATTAAAGAGAGAGGGTTACTCATTCACTCAATTCCCCTATTTAGAAACCATAGAATTTTTTGATTCCAAATTAACAGATACAGAACAGACAATAGACCGTAACAGTTCAGTAGATACATACAAGGGAGGGATTCGTGGAGACCACTATGTGGTATTTGGCAAGATAGGGAAAGACGGTTACTTCAGGAGGAATGAAGGGGACCCTGGCTGGGGAGATAAGGTATCATATGCCTTGAGAGGACAGCCAATTCATGATTTGTCAAAATATCTATATGATGATAGTCCTGAGGTAGGTGGTGGTCCTGTACTTAAGAATTATCTACCACCCAATGCAACATCATTCAAGGCACTTCTGGTATGCCATTCAATGGGAGGATTATCTGCAAGAGAGTATGTTACCAATTCTAAATATTCTAATTCAAAAGACAATGTAGCAGGCATTGTAACGGTAGGGACACCGCATTTAGGCAGTCCGTTAGCGACTGCGGCGAATGCAGTATCATTGGTACAATTTATACCATTCAAATCCAAGATAGCCTGGGCTACAGTAGCCGTTATAATGGAAGGATTAGATGTAAACCTTGAATGGTTCTCAAAGATAGACCCGGATGGGGATGCAGTGAATGATATGGACCCGGTAACGCTTTTGTTTTTCGGTAATGGCTATTTAGGTGAATTAGCTAATCGCTCATATCCATCAAATGTTCCTGTGCGAGTAATATCCAGCCGGTTTACACCTGGTGGGATGCAGTTAGGATTAGCATTGCAGGAGTACATAAGTAAATTGATAGAAGAGGGTAAACCTAAAGGAATAATTAAAGAAATATTAGAGGAAGCACTTGGTCTAGTGATAGTAGAGAACATAACATCTAATGCAGTTGGTGATGGGGTAGTATTCTTGTATAGTCAACAAGGTATAAAGGGTAGTAGTGAGCGGGTATTCAAGTTAGATAAGCCGATAAAGGGAGGGGATAATAAAGTAATAGAGCCAGAAGTAGAGATAAGAGGTTTTCATGCAGATGAGGCAATACCTGCAGCATCTGAAACAGATGATGAAGCAAGTGCGTTACTAAAATTGATAGACTATACCAAACCACGCTTAGAGATAGCCAAGCCACAAGAAGGGTTTGTATGGGAATCTGGGGCAACTGTTACGCTTGAGGGTAAGGTATATGATGAATATCTACCGGCAGACTCATCAATAAATATAGAACTCTACAAAGCAGGAGATAATTTTAATCCTATATTTAGTGAGGTCCGAAAACCAGACCCAATAACAGGATATACGCCGCTCAAGCCGACGACACTATGGAATCCAAATAATTCATCCAGCCCAGTAGCAGAGTTTCAGGAAGATGTAATGTTACCGAGCGGAACAAATCCAGAAGCGACATACACAATCAAATTGACAGTCCTCAACCCAGCAGGTATTTCATCAGAGCCAAAGCAAGTGACAGAGAAGACGTGGTATATGTACACAGTAGGGAGTAATTCTGGGATAGGTAATGCATGGTGTTTTGATGTGCCCACATCATTTACAGACGGTAAGTCAGCAGTGGTAAGTGAGTTTATTCTTACGGAACGTGAGTTATTAAGTGGTACAATACCGATAAGGACACAAGGATTGGGCATAACCGGCCAGGGCAATAACTTTTATGCAAGTTTTGCCGACAATACAATCAGAAAGTATAACATATATGGTGAGAGTGAGGATACACCAGATGGCAAGAGATATTGGGAGGTATCAATAAGGCCGGACGGGATAGACTATGATGGTTGGTTATGGGTAGCTTCAGGGCTTACAGGTAAGAATTATAGATTAAATTCAAATGGTACAATAGAGGGTATCTATGATGCAGGAAGTAATTTCACTCCATATGCAGTATTACGGAATGTAAACTCTGAAATATGGTTTGGGGGTGCTCAGGGGACAATGGTAACAGATATTACCCCATCCCCTTCTACTCTTGAATATGAAAAGGTAGATACGATAGGCAATATAACAGGGTTAGGATATAGACCAACCAATTTAGAAGGCAAAAGTGAGCCAATGTTTTATGCAGCAAGTAATGGAACAGTTTATGAATTAAAAAGGATATCTATGCCTAAGGGGTTTGATGAGTGGGATAGAATGATAAAGGAAGAGATAAAGACAAGATACGAAGCAGCAAATTTACCAGTGCCGGTACTTGAAGGAATAGTATCTTACAGGCAGGCGATAGAAGGATTGATAAAGAGGGCATGGAATGATGAGGGGAATAAGCCATGGAATCAGACAGGAGGGTTCCCTGTATTGTATCAGAAAGCAATGGGGATAGACCTGACAGGACCCGGGAGAGACAGGTGGAAAAATAATACAGGATACGTATACCAGAGTGACATAGATGAAGTAACGAATACATTAAATCAGTTAACGAGATTTGTATTCTATTTAGGATATACAACGCCATCGGTAATGCAGATGATGAGAGGTGGTACAAGGACAGTAACGAGATGGGGTGGACCAATAACTATAGAAGAGCGGTGTGAAAATTCCAGGATAAACTGGGGAGACTTGTTAGAGTGTAGAGAACATTATGCATATACATCAGGAGATGTAGAAGGACAAGGAGATGGCCGATGCTATGACCGCAGCAGGCCATGGGGGACAATGGTAGGGACATGGCATGGAGATATAGGTTATATAATTATGCCTGGTGGAGGGTGGGCAGGGTACACATATGAAAGCAACTCAGGTATAACAGTGAATGTGGAAGGGCCAAGCGGAGGAAGTGCAATATTCCAGAATATACCTGAAAGGATATTTCAGATAGCAAAAGTAGACGGGCATATAAAGTTGAGGGGGTATAGTTTTAGATGGCATAATAGTCCAGAGTTACCATATCCTATAGAATTTAGTGGAGCATTAAACGGGACATTTAGTGGAGATTTTAGATGGGAAGGGGATATAGCAATAAGTAGCCCTGTGAATACTATAGAGGCAGAGGTAGAGGGGTTAACAGAATATTTAGGATGTCCAGCGACAACAGGAGGATGGGGGACGAAGGTATCGTGGTGGTTAGAGCAGGTGGATAACAATAACACATTACGGGTGAAAACTACACTATTATCACCGGCAATTCAAGAAGAGAATGTAGAATGGGATATAATAAGACAATTCACATTATCACAAGATATGACAAATGATTTGGGTATAGGGGATAGATTCCAAATACGTCTAAAGCCAGGTTATCCGAGTAGTATGGATGTAGGTAAAACGTCTCAATTAGAGGCGCATGGTAAAGAGCCGCTTGCATGGGTTACAAGTGACGAGAATGTAGGGAAAGTAGACAGCAATGGGTTATTCACAGCAGTATGTAATGGGACGTGCACAGTAACAGTTACGGATGCATTGGGTAATATGGCAACAAGTGGGGCGATAATAGTTCAGTAAAATTAGGCCGAGCAAGCTCGGCAACTACAATATTTTGAAATTCCTGTACACAAATATAGATTGCCACGTCCCGACGTTACGTCGGGGCTCGCAATAACAATGTAGGGGTTCAATTCATTGAACCCGCAACGGGCGTCATAAATGCCGCCCCTACAATTTAGAATGGAGGATGAGATATGCGAAGGTATGCAATAAAAAATTTGTTGGTTTTGGTATCATTTTTTATCTTTAATCCTATTACGTGGGGTGGCAATAATCCTGCTTTACCAGGGACACAGGTCATAGATGAACGGCATGTGGTATCTGGTAGTTCATTTATGTTAAATATTCCGGAAGGCGGGATATTGTTGCCGGGGAGTGTAACAATTAAAGATGAGGCGACAGGGACTATTTATGAGCGTGGGAAGAATTACCTTGCATACAATGCCCATGCACAAGAGAGTGGGTTTACAAATTCTATCTGGGGAACAGTAGGAAAGGGTGAGGTAATCAAACCGATACCAGAGGGTAGTATAGTTCTTGTATCATACAGATATTTATCAGGGGATTCATTAAAGACATCTAATGCAGCAAAGGTTGTATTAGAAAAGGTCCAAGATAATTATGCCCAGATACAAGACCTAAAGGCAGATT
Source organism: uncultured Planctomycetia bacterium (assembly GCA_964449965.1). Taxonomy (GTDB): domain Bacteria; phylum Omnitrophota; class Gorgyraeia; order CAYVEO01; family CAYVEO01; genus CAYVEO01. Next base: position 9,119 of record CAYVEO010000007.1, on the reverse strand, counting down.
TAACTATTACATCAACGTTAAATGGGGAAGTATTTGGGACTCAAAAATATGGGAGGTTCATATTTAGAGCACCGGATAATCAGAAGATAGAGAATTGGACAAATCAGGACAGAAATAAAAAGAGCGGGGCAACTATTGTATCTGGGGAAAAGATGTATCTTGTCAATGCATTAGGGAGTTATCAAGAGGTGAACTATTTAGAAGGGACAGGGACGGATAGCAGCAACTTAAATCAGATGGATATTTTCTATGGGTTAGACAAATTCATAGAAGGACATGATGTGTTACTGGAACAGGGTAGCGAAAAGGGAGAAGATGTGAAAGATGCTACTGTGCTCGCAGCTCCTAAGCAAGATAATGGAGCATGGACATATTTATCCTTGAATATAGACAGACAAAAGGGTATAATGGCAAAGTCGTTATTATATCAGGGAGAAATGCTCGTGCAGACACTTGAATACGAAGGTATTGAAAAGCTCGGTAAGGCATGGGTTCCAACGAAGATGGTAAACACCTTGCACTTAAGTAGTGGTGAATTTGTGACCACGACTACATTTGAAAATGTTCAGTTAAATACAGGTGTGCAAGATATTGAATTTGACCCGAAGACAGTAAGTGAGGAATTTAGATGATGGAAAGTCTCTGTTAAGGAGGTGATTAGATGAAAGAAGTGGTTTTGCCTGAGTTGGCTGAGGGAGTAAATGAAGCTACAATATCATATTGGCATTTTGAAGAAGGTGAAAAAGTGGAGGAAGGCGCTGATTTAGTTGAGATGATGACAGATAAGGCTACATTCAATGTCCCTGTTCCTTCTACTGGAACATTAACGAAACGCATGTTTGAAGAAGGAGAGGTAGTGAAAGTGGGAGCGGTCCTGGCAACTCTTGAGGAAGGAGAGTAATAGTGATGGAAGAAGCAGAGCGTATAAAAAAGATACCCCCGTATCTTTTTACTATTATGGATAAACTAAAGATAGAGGCTGTCTCAAAAGGGAATGAGGTGATAGACCTTGGAATGGGTAACCCTGACCTGCCTACGCCAAAGCATATAGTGGATGAATTATGTCTTGCGGCACAAAAGGTGGCGAACCAACGGTATTCAAGACCTGGAGGGGATGTTGAAAATCGTTTAAAAGAGGCTATTGCGGGCTGGTATAAAGGGCGGTTCGGGGTCCATTTGAATCCTGAAACAGAGGTCTTACCATTGATTGGCTCCAAAGAGGGGATAGTTCATCTTTCACTCGCATTTTTGAATGAGGGCGATGTGGCAATAGTTCCAACCCCTGCCTATCCAGTCCATTTTAACGGCGTTACCATAGCAGGCGGGGATGTCCATTATATACCCTTAGTTTCAGAAGATGGCATATTGAATAACCTGAAAAAGGTTAGCAGCCGTGTCATTAATAAGACAAAGATTCTATTCCTGAGTTACCCGCATAATCCTACCGCTGAAGTTGTGGACATTGATTTCTTTAAAGAGATTGTCCAGTGGGCGAGGGGGAAGAAATTTATAGTGGTCAGTGACCTTGCATATTCTGACATAGTATTTGATGGATACAGGGCGCCGAGCATTATGGAGGTTGATGGGGCAAAAGAAGTGGCTGTAGAATTTCATACCCTTTCAAAATCTTATAATATGGCAGGATGGCGGTTAGGGTTTGTTGTTGGAAACAGTGCAGTTTTGAAATCATTAGCCAAGGTGAAGAGTTACATAGATTTTGGCATATTCAGGGCTGTCCAGTTATCTGCTATTAGTGCCCTTACAGGGCCGCAGGATTGCGTCCGGGAACTCGTCAATGTATATAATAGCCGCATGAACGTATTTATTGATGGGTTGAATAAAATTGGCTGGAATGTTGACAAGCCAAAGGCTACGTTTTATGTATGGCTGCGTATCCCTGAGAAGTATAAGAAATTGACCTCCCTTGAGTTCGCGGGTCTTCTTGTCCAAAAGGCAGGTGTAGTTGTGGCACCAGGGACAGGATTTGGTGATGCTGGAGAAGGGTATATAAGGTTTGCATTGGTAGAGAATGAAGAGAGGCTGAAATTAGCTATAGAGAGATTAAGGAAGATATTATGATAGATGGATAAATTCACAGTGACATTTCAGCCTTATGGCAAGAAGGTAGAGATTCCTAAGGGTGAGGATATTTTATCTGCTGCTGTTTCCGCGGGGGTTTATATCAACTCCAGCTGCGGCGGTGATGGCGTATGCGGCAGGTGTAAGATTATCTTGAAATATGGAGAAGTCCGGACCCAGCCTACAGGCAGGCTCTCAAAGGAAGAACGGCTGCAGGGGTATTATCTGGCATGCCTCACAAGCGTCCAGAGTAATGTGGAGGTTGAAGTCCCTCCAGAGTCACGGTTAGAACCTGACTCAGTCTCTGAAGGAGAGATGAAACTCCTCAGATTGAAGGGTATCTATGAACCCCAGGCAGAGGAGGTTGAGCATGCTAAGTCAGTTATTGAGGATGGGATATTTTCTCACAGCCCTCTTGCTACAAAACTATATTTAGAACTCCCTGCCCCTACCTTAAAAGACAACATAAGTGATTTGGAAAGGCTCTATAGGGAAATCAGCCGCACGAGAGAAATTCCTATAATGCAGACAGGACTTGCGAACATAAAGAGGTTAGGGAATCTATTAAGAGAAAGTAACTGGAAGGTTACTGTCCTGTTGGGCAAGAGAAACGGGACTGTTGAAATAGTGCTGATTGAGCCTGGTGACACGTCTTTCAGGAACTATGGCATTGCATTTGATATAGGCACGACTACGGTATCAGGTGAATTGGTAAATCTTAACACAAAAGAGATTCTGGGGACCAAAGTTACCTATAACAAACAGGTGGCATTTGGCAGTGACGTAATATCCAGGATTATCTATGCGAGTGAAAAAGACGGACTTGAGAAATTACACCACGCCGTAGTAGATAATATGAACGGAATCATTGAGTCACTTATCCTTGAACATAATATCAACCGCAATGACCTTACCGCAGTCATGTGTGCAGGGAATACTACCATGATTCATCTCCTCTTGAGGGTGGACCCTGCCCATATCAGGAGAGAACCTTATGTCCCTACTGCCAATTTTGTCCCTGTTATAAGGGCATCAGAAGCTGGCATCAAGATAAATCCCAGGGGGCTGTTGGCATGCATACCAGGGGTAAGCAGTTACGTGGGCGGGGATATGACTGCCGGCGTTCTGGCATCAGGGCTGGACAGGACTGATAAACTTACAATGCTCATAGATATCGGGACTAACGGTGAGATAGTTCTCGGTAATAAGGAATGGATGGTGTGCTGCTCTGCCTCTGCAGGTCCTGCATTTGAGGGGAGCGGCGTTACGTGCGGAATGAGGGCTTCAAAAGGCGCCATCCAGAGGGTGGAGATAACAGAGCAGGATTACGACGTGAAGGTTGTCCCTATTGGTTCTATCCCGCCGCGAGGTATATGCGGTTCAGGGTATATAGATTGTATAGCAGAGATGGTGAGCAATAGAATCATTGACCGGAATGGAAAGATAAATACAAAGATAAAATCTGAAAGAATAAGAGAAGGCAAGGATGGATTAGAGTTTGTCCTTGTGTTCAAAGGGGATGAGGGGACACAGGATATTGTTATTACAGAGCCGGATATTGACAATATAAAACGTTCTAAAGGGGCTATATTTGCAGCAACGTCTATCCTGCTGAGGAGATTGGGACTGACATTTGACGATGTGGAACAGTTCTATGTTGCCGGAGGATTCGGCACATACCTTGATATGGAAAAGGCCATCACGATAGGGTTGTTACCGGATATACCGAGGGATAAGTTTCAATTTATCGGGAATAGTTCGCTTGCCGGTGCGAGGGAGATACTTTTATCCTATGAGGCAAAACGTCAGGCTGAAGAGATAGCGAAGAAGATGACCTATTTTGAATTAAGCGTTGAGCCTGCATATATGGATGAATACGTCTCCGCCTTATTCTTCCCGCATACGGATATGCAGAGATTTCCTAGTAGGACGGGCGTCCCGCCTGTCATTAAGGAATAATATATGTCATGGACGATTGCTGTTGCAGGAAAGGGCGGAACAGGTAAGACCACTGTTTCGGCGCTGATTGTGCGGCATCTTTTGAAAACAGGTGCAGGTCCAATCCTTGCCATTGATGCAGACCCCAATTCTACTCTGGCTGAGGCGATAGGGCTGGATAGAAACGATAGCATCGCAGATATAATGGAAGAGGTGCGCAGGAATATAGATTCTATACCCAAGGGCATGACGAAAGAAAGGTTCATAGAATACCGTGTTCAGGAATCCATTTCAGAATCAAAAGGGGTTGACTTACTCACAATGGGGCGGCCTGAAGGTCCTGGCTGCTACTGCTATATAAATGACTTATTGAGGAGTCTCATCAAAAAGTTAATAAGTAACTATCCTTTTATTGTAATAGATAATGAGGCAGGTATGGAACACGTATCAAGAAGGATAGTCGCAAACATGGACAGTCTATTATTAGTCAGCGACTATTCATTGGTTGGGGTGAGGTCTGCTGTTAGAATCTTTAAGTTAATAAAGGAATTAGGTATATCAGTTAAGGCTAATTATATGATTATCAATAAGGTTCACGGTGCACTTGACGGACTCAAGAAGGAATTGCCATCTGATATAACATTAGCCGGGACAATTCCCTATGACGAGAGTCTGGTGAAACTTGCCCTTGAAGGAAGGGCTGTAGGTAATGGGAGCATTAGCCAGGAGGTTATGCAGGTAATAAACGAGATATGTACAACAATAAGAAAGTGAGGTAAAATAAAATGGCTCTATCATTATTAAAAGAAAAATGGACAAACAAGATTAACACGTTGAAAATAGGTGCTGTAAAAGAGGAAGGCGGAACCAGGACGTCTACAATCACAGTAGGAGGAGAAGGGACATTGCCTTTTCTATTTGATGAAGGCGATATGCCGAATCCCCCTGTTATAGCGATGGAGGTTCTGGATGCAGCCCCCAAAGATTGGCCGCCGGCTCTATCTGATAATTTTAAGGATGTCCTGGGCGACCCTGTCAAATGGGCAGAGAAGTGTGTCTCTAAATATAATGCCAAACTGCTCGCATTAAAATTGCAGAGCACCCACCCTGAATGGGGTGATGCCTCACCAGAGGCTGCTGCTAAGACTGTGAAATCTGTCCTCAGCGCCGTGGGTGTGCCGTTGATATTGCTGGGTTCAGGCGACCAGGAAAAGGATAACGTAGTTCTTGCAAAATGCAGTGAGGCTGCTAAAGGTGAAAGGTGTCTTATAGGTAATGCAATTGAGAAGAATTACAAGACGCTGACAGTATCATGCCTTGCTGACGGCCATAACATCATAGCCGAATCACCAATAGATATCAATATAGCAAAACAGGTAAACATATTGATTCACGATATGGGACTGCCGTTAGACAGGATTGCAATCTATCCCACGACAGGCTCATTGGGATATGGTATGGAATATGCCTATTCTATAATGGAAAGGGCAAGGCTTGCGGCATTGGCAGGGGATAAAATGCTCTCTATGCCAATAATAGCGTTTATAGGGCAAGAGGTATGGCGCGTAAAAGAGTCAAAAAGCCCTGACCCGGCGTGGGGCGATGAGTCTGAGAGGGGACCGTTATGGGAGGCGACGACTGCTGTAAGCATGCTGCACGCAGGCGCAGATATCCTGCTAATGCGCCACCCAAAGGCTGTTAAGAGTGTTCAGGAGACGATTGATGAGTTGATTAAGAGATAGGAATTTCAATAATTTTGTAGTTGCCGACCTTGGTCGGCTTAATTTAGGGAGGATACGTATCATGTTAGTAATTGGTGAAAGAATTAACGGAATGTTTGACGACGTAAAAGCTGCCATAAAGGAACGTAATGCAAAGGTTATCCAGGACCTTGCAAAACGTCAGGTGGAATCCGGGGCATCTGTGTTAGACGTTAATGTGGGCCCATCATCAGGTGACCCTCAAGGTGTAATGAAATGGCTCATAGAGGTGATTCAGGAAGTAACCCCTGCTGCCCTTGCCATAGATAGCCCTAACATTAAGGTAGTAAAGGGCGCCTTTGAGGTGTGCAAGAATGAGGCTATTATTAACTCAACCACAGGACAGAAAGAAAAGATGGAGGCACTGATACCGCTTGCCGTAGAAAAGAAAGCCTCTATCATTGGTTTGACTATGGACGAAAAAGGGATACCGAGAGACGCTGATTTAAGGGCAGAGATAGCAGTGAGAATCGTTACATATGCAGGAGAGTGCGGACTGCCGATAGAGAATCTGTATATAGACCCGATTATCCTTCCTTGTAATGTAGCTCAGCCACAGGCAGGTCATGTCCTTGAGACCATCAAACAGGTAAAAATCCTGTCTGACCCGGCTCCAAAGACGGTAATCGGGTTAAGCAACGTATCCCAGGGGACAAAGGACCGTGAGTTGATAAATAGAATCTATGCAGTAATGGCAATTACAGCAGGACTTGATGCGGCTATTATGGACCCGATGGATGATGATTTGATGAATGCCGTGATTACGGCAGAATTGTTGTTGAACAGGAATATATATTGTGATTCATTCTTAAAGGCATACAGGAAGTGATAAATCAGAGTCATGGCAAACATGCCTCCTTTAATCTATTATGCACATATTAGCTATAGTCCAGGGTGAATGGGGTAAAAGAAAGGTCAGGAATATACGGCAGAACGGTCCCTCTGACTGGGTGGTCCATGAGATTATAATCCCACCTATAAAGTTGCCATTTATAGACGAACCTGAAGAATTTATACCTGAAAATATTCCCAGGGCTGATTTGATATTATCCCTGGGGGAAGAACCTGCATTAGTTGATATTATACCGGAGATTGTCAAACGTTCAGAAGCAAAGGCGGTAATCGCCCCTGTGGATAACAGGGATTGGCTTCCGGCAGGCAGGGTGAATCAATTGAAAAAAGACCTTGCTGCATCAGGTATAGATTCCGTGTTTCCAGTTCCTTTCTGCTCACTTACAGAGTCTGACAGTAACAATGAATTTATAACCCTGTTCACCAAATATTTTGGTAAGCCGATATTAACAATTTCCTGTAAAGAAGGCAAGGTATCAGAGGTTATAGTTAATAGAGATGCCCCGTGCGGCGATACGAGATATGTAGCAAAACAGATTATTGGGCTTTCAATCAGAGAGGTTGAGGAAAAGGCAGGACTCATGCACCATTACTATCCATGCCTTTCCACTATGAAGATGGACGACGAATTCTGTGATACTTTAATGCACAGGTCAGGACTGATGGTAAAGATTGCAGTAAATAAGGCTCTTAAAAGTAATTAGTAGGACAGGCGTCCCGTCCACCACGGCGGACGTTCCGCCTGTCAGCAATTTTAAGAAGAAAGGGGTTTAATATGTCATTAGTTCCAATGAAAAAGATTCTGGAAGCAGCAGAAAAGGGCGGTTATGGAGTGGGGGCGTTCAATGTAAATAATATGGAGCAACTACAGGGAATAATGAAAGCAGCTGATGAGGCAAAGTCACCTGTGATTCTTCAGGTAAGCAGGACTGCATTGAAATATACAGATAAAGATTACCTCGTGGCGATGGTGAAAGTTGCCGAGAAGAAATATCCGCATATACCGGTAGCATTGCACTTAGACCATGGGACTACATTGGAACTTGTTAAAGATGTTATTCCTCTGGGATTTACATCCGTAATGATAGACGGCTCACTCAAGGAAGATGAAAAGACCCCAAGGCCATTTGAGGACAATGTCCGCCTTACCAAAGAGGTGGTTGACCATGCCCATAAATATGGCGTTACAGTTGAAGGGGAATTAGGGACACTTGGTGGAATAGAAGACGGCCTTGCCGCAAGTAAGGTAATCCTCACTGACCCTAAGGATGCAAAGACCTTCGTAGAAAAGACCGGGGTAGATGCACTGGCATTGGCTATAGGAACGTCACACGGTGCTTATAAGTTCAAGGCAACGCCAAAATTAGCAATGGATATTATCAAAAAGACACATGAATACCTGCCAAATACCTATCTCGTCATGCACGGCTCATCCAGTGTCCCACCGGAACTCGTTACCGAGATAAATAAATACGGAGGGAACGTGGCAAAGGCGATGGGAGTCCCTATCTCCATGATACAAGAGGCTATAAAATTAGGAATAAGAAAGATAAACATTGACACAGACGGAAGAATGGCATTTACCGGTGCCATAAGAAGATATTTCCACGAACATCCAGAGGTATTTGACCAGAGAAAATACCTGGGTGAGGGAAGAGAAGCCATACACAAATGGGTAAAGAACAAGATGATAGACTTCGGCTCATCCAGCCATGCAGGGGATTGAAAGGGACGGTTCTATTTTTAGTGATTTTTTGAAATTATCCTACTCCCAAAAGGCCTTTAATTGCTGTTAAAAATGATTTTCCATCTTCAATCTTAAGAGAAGCAGTAGGTTCTACAATCTCTTCTTGAATATCATAATCAGCAATTTCCCTGATTTTTCTGGCATCTATAAGCATCCTGTGGTATTTAGGATCAATCCTGCCTGTTTTGACAAAATAGTATCCAAAAGATGACTCTACAGCAGAATGTTTTATAACATCAATTCCCTCCGCTCTTAAAAGTGCCTGTGCCGCATAGAACATAGAATAATAGATTTTACTTGCAGCATCTGAAGGATAACCATTTTTCAATAGATCTTCAGCTACTTCAAGTGCATGTTCTGACTTTTCTATAAGTCTTTTGACTTCTTCAGTCATATAACAACACCTTCTTCCTCTACATGTCTATAGAAGGAAAAGCCTTTATTAATAGCATTATAAAATTGAGATTCCTCAAATACTTTAAGAGATATAATTGGTTTAAAGTCATAGTTCTCCATAATCTGATAAGCAATATCCTCAAGTTTTTTTTCTATATCAAGTTTTTTTTCATTTACTAATGCAATCATATCAAGATCCGAATCTTCTGTTGTCTCCCCTCTTGCCCGTGATCCGAAAACAATAAGCCGCTTTACTTGCCTTAACATCTCAGATGGAAGTCTTCTCTTAAAGTCTATTACCAATGCCCTATCTCTCTCATTCATATCTTTATCTCCTATTCTAACCA
>CAYVEO010000006.1:0-65308 GCA_964449965.1 uncultured Planctomycetia bacterium | reverse complement strand
CACCCTTTTTATTTAAAAGTCAATCCTAACTTACACAAAAAATATTATATTACCCCCGAATGTTGTTACTGTGTTATAAGAATGTCCTATAAGATTGTGATAATAGGATGTCCCCTCTCCTTGTTTTAAGGGTTTTGTTTTTTAATTTTTTTAAGTTTTTTGATCTTTTGGGTGAAGTAGAAAAGTTGTCCGTGATTTGCCACCCTTAACTATTAAATTGAAATCTTTAATCTTCTACGTCATCTTGATTTAAAGGGAGTTATGAAGATAAACGTTACGTTAAGGTAACGTTTTTGAGGATAAGAGTTACGTCCGGGTAAGAATTTATAATCACCTTTAATTTTATTTTTGGATAATTATCTCCCAATCAGTATCGTTAAGCCGATTAACGTTTAGCACCTTATGGTCTTCATATTCCATTGCTTTGGGAACTTCACTGACCGCTGGTTCATAATCAACGATAATTCTTAAAACCTGCTCTTTCTGCATTTCTCCCAGGACTAATTTTGCCTTAACAAAATTATCAGGACAGATTGTCCCTTTTAAATTTAATTCTTTGTCTATTCTATATCCTTTAATGAAATGACCGTTCAGGTAAGCCTGGGTTTTGATATCTTTGGGTTTCTTAAAAAATTCATTAGAGGGACCGTGCTCAATAAGATTACCCAGATACAGAAAGAGGACATAGTCAGCTAATCTCTTTGCCTGTCTTAAAATATGTGTCACTAAAACTATTGTATATTTATTTTTAAGTTCTAAGAAGCGCTGTTCAATACCCTCTGCCGAAATAGGGTCTAATGCTGAAGTTGGCTCGTCCCCTAAAATCACCTCTGGCTCAACTGCTAAACCTCGTGCCAAGCAAAGTCTCTGTTGTTGACCAATAGACAATTTAGAAGCAGTGCTATGCAATCTATCTTTTACTTCATTCCATAGACTTGCCTCTTTTAGATAATGCCGGACAATCTCATCCAATTTCTTTTTATCATTACGGCCATACAACCTTGGTCCATAAGCCACGTTATCGTAAATAGACATAGGCAGAACCTGAGGTCTTTGTGAAAGATATCCCATCTTTTTTCTTAAATGTGTTACTTCTACTTTGGGAGCATAAATATCTTCGCCATCCACTAACACTTTTCCGCTTACCCTCACTCCATCTTGCAGGTCAATCAGACGATTAAAAGACTTAAGCAGTGTTGTCTTACCGCAGCCGGATGGGCCGATTATTGCAGTTATCCTTTTATCGGGGATATCAATAGTAATGTTATTTAATGCCTGGTGTTGACCATAAGTTACGCTTAGATTCTTAATGCTGATATGCGTTTTAAATTCCATAATGCCCCCCCTATTTGATTACATGCTTGGTAAATTTTTTGGACAAAATCCTTGATAATATGCTTATAAATAAAATTAGTGCTGTTAATATCAGGGCTGAGGCATAACCGCGTGCTTGAACCTCAGGAAATGGTGTGCCCAATTGAAAAAATATTGCTAAAGGTAAAGTCGCCACTGGCTTAAATAAAGAATATGGCAGAGAATCAGTAAAACTTGCTGTAAATAAGACCGCGGCGGCATCACCGACACCACGGCCAAAAGCAATTAATATAGATGTCAATATACCAGGTAACGCCTGCTTAAAAACTACCTTGACTGCAGTTTCTAATTTCGTTGCACCTAAGGCATAAGATGCCTCTTTTAATTCTTGTGAAATCATCTTTAAAACTTCATCTATACTTCTTGCTATAAGAGGAAGTATTAGTAATGCTACTGTAATTATTCCAGCTAAAAGTGATGCTCTAAGACCAAAGAAAACCATCACTATAAAACCAAATGCGCCATAAACAATAGAAGGTATTCCCCAGAGGACATCCAGAAAAAATCGTACCCAGAAAGCAAACTTTGAATTTCTTTTTAAATATAGATTTAAATAAAAAACCAGGGGAAGACCAACCATAAGTGCTAAGAGAGTAGCCCCTATTCCTAACACAATTGAACCCAAAATGGCATTGAGTATCCCTCCTTCTTTACCTAAATAATAACCACCTTTAGGTGTCTTAATAAGCATATCCAAATTTAAGGCGGGAAAGCCTTTTAAGAATATGGTTACTAAAATAAGGATTAAACTCCCTACAACTATAGATGTAGAGAATATCATCAGAGTTTTAAAAATATTTTCTTCTATCTTCCTCTTATCCATATTAAGATTCTCCCCTTTCAATGCGAAGTAAGATTCCCCAACCAAGCATATTAAATAAAGTTGTTACAATCAATAAGAACAATGCAGCTAAAAGCACTGCACTATCATATAAAGGTATGGACATCATCTCTCCATATGTATTAGCAATAAGCGCTGGCAATGGGTAGGCAGTATCAAAGATTGACTTAGGGAATCCGTGTAAATCGCAACCCGCAACCATTAAAACTGCCATAGTTTCACCGAATGCTCTGGATAAACCCAGGATTATCGCTGCAATAATGCCTGGCCGAACCTTTCGTAAAACTGTATGTTTTATGGTCTGCCACTTAGTTGCACCCAAAGCCAATGATGCCTCTCTTATCTCAAAAGGTACAGACCTAACCACCTCTTCAACAACAGAAATGATTATTGGAAAGGTCATCACGGCTAAAACAATGCCTCCAGTTAAAGCAGTAAAGCCCGTATAATTATCTGAGGCAAAAGGAAAGAATGGCAACTTTTCACTGAAGAAAGGCATAAGATAATCTCTGACCAATGGCACAATAGCAATTATTCCCCAGACACCATAGACAACCGGAGAAATTCCTGCAAGTAAATCAATTATTGGCTTAACCAAATCACGAATTCTCTTAGGCGCATATTCTGAAAGAAAGAGCGCTGTCAAAATGCTCAGTGGCACAGCAATGAGCATAGCAATACCAGTAACCCAGAGTGTGCCAGTAATAAAACTTGCCAGCCCAAATTCTCCTTGCGTAGGATGCCACGTACTTGAAAAGAGCAATTCTTTTACTGATTTGATTGCTAATATCGGTTTGGCTTTTTGATATAAACCAAACGCCATAAGAAAAGCAAGACTTAAAACAAACACGCAAAGAAGAAACATCAACTTTCTTGCAAAAACATCTTTGAAATTTCTCTTATCCAAATTACACCTCTTACTCCAGACTCTTTAATATCTTTTCTCTTTCTGTCTTGGGAAGAGACAAACTCGTTCCTACTTCATCAACAATTTTAGTGCCTTCGTCAGAAAGTGAAAACTCAATGAATTCCTTCACCAAATCTTTGGGTTTGCCTTTGACAAAGAAATAATTCTTTCTTGTAGCAGGATACCTGCCAGCACGGATTGCTTTAATTGCTGTTTCACGGTCATTGTAAATTTCATCCGGGTCAGCAATGCCGTTTTCATTAGAGTCAATAGGAACTAACTTTGCACCTTTTACCACAGTTCCTTCGCGAGTAAATACATAACTAAAGTTAGAATAACCTATGCCTATAGGGTCTCTTTTTGCTGCCTCAAGTAGCCCCGGGTCCCCATAAACACCCACGCCACGTAAATCTTCTTGTTTCTTACCTAAATATGCCGCCCAACTCGCTGCTGCACCGCAAGAGTCAGAGCGGGTATAGACATGAAGGGATTTATTTACTTTACCGCCGGTTATCCCATCCCAGGTAGTGGTTATGCCGCTAATATAAGCGTCAATCCAAGCCTGTCTTCTCACACCTCTTTTAAGTAAATCGGCTAAAGCCGGATTTTTATCACTTATTACCGGAAAAACTGCATCATGCAGGATGTAAACTGGCAGAATACCTTTTTTAATCTCTGCCGGGTCCGGGTCTCGTGAAACCATCCCAATATCCACCAATCCTGCAATGGCATCAGCAGCGCCCTTACCTGCGCCGCCTGCAGAAACATCAATCTTTACCTTCGGATACAATTTCTGGAAACCTTCAGCCCAGGCAACGGCAGTAGGATAGATCGCCCATGCACCTGATAGGGTTACTGTGCCCTCAAGTCTTTCCTCGGCTTTTCCTACATTAACCAACAAAAGTAAAAAACTTATTACCAACAAACCACTGATTATTTTTCTCATCTTATCCTCCAGTTTTAATCTGTGTAATCTGTTCTTTCATCTGTGTAATCTGTGTTATCAGAATTGTGAAGTCAACTGCCCAACCAAGGTATTGTTGTCTTTTTCTTTCCCTTCTTCATCTTTCAATTCATAGTTCACCTGCAAGAATGCCCACTTGTTGAAATACCAGTTGACGCCAAAGGTAGAAACATCAGTTACGTCACTACCCACACTGGTATCAGGGTCATAGGTGTCATACTTCAATACCCCCTGTAATTTTTTTGGGATAAAGAAGTAACCAGCCTGCAGATACCAGCCGTCTTTTTCGGTTGCTCCATCTTCCCCTGTAATATATTCACTCTTCAAGGACAGGGATTCATATTGATATGCAAACTCACCACCAATTCTATCCCTGTTTTGACCTGTTGAAGACGTCCCCCAAATACCCTTTCCATCATAGTAAGAACCACCTATATCCAGCCCCTTTAAAGGATGAAAAACCAGTCTTCCCACGAAGTCCTTCTGTTCATTGGTATCTGAAGTGTTAATACCTGCTCCATTAAATACGCCTAATGCGTAATCTAAAAGGTATCTATCCCCTGACTGCAGGGAACTTCCGCCTACCTGGATTCCAATATCCCGTCCATTCTGGTTACCTATAACATCCTTGCCTCGTGCTACCAATGCCTCTACTACTTGCGAACGATTAATCGTTTCTAACTTCGGACTTGAAATCAGGTTCTCCTGGCTGAATGGAATCTTAAATTGACCCCCTGTGAATTTCAGATAAGGATTAAACTTATAGCCAATGGTGGCATCAAGTACTTTAGCAGAAGAACCCGCAAAGTCTGTCTGAAGACGGTAGTCAAACCTCTCCGTTACGTCGCCCTTGATATCAAGTCTTGCCCTTCTGATATCAAATGAATCTATCTTTTTATCCTCTTCAAGAAATTGGTAACGTAGTTGGGTATAGCCGCTTATCTTAATCGGCTTACCTGAAATCACATTAAACTCTTTTTGTGTCTCCTTTTCCCCCTGTTTTTTCACTGCTAAATCTGCCCTGAATCCTGCCGCATCATCTTTGTTAACCACTCCCTTTTCTACAAGAAGGTCAAGTAACTTATCCACGTCAGATTCAGCTGCCCAGGAAGCAGTCGTTAAGACCAAAATACTGACTGACAACCAAGTCAAAACTGAAATACCTTTCATCTTTTTCTCCTTTCTACAAAAACAAAAAACCCACTTACCGCTTTATTCTTTTTTCGGTAGTGGGTTATCACGCCCTATGAGTTATATTTGACTATGTCTACATGGGCGGACCTCCCCTACCGCAAAGACAACACATTGCCATGCAACACATCATCATAACTCTGTTATGGACTTCAAACTCACGGTTTTCTATGTTTGTTAGTTTCTTCATCTTACCTACCTATCCCCCATACCTGCTTCGTTAAGTAATAAGGTATTATGCTATTACAAGTATAAAAAACTTAATTTTGGTAACCAGAAAGTTTTCTGCGAAGGGTTTTCTTTATTTTAACGACCATCACATGTGAGACGCCAATCTTTTCCCCAATCTCCCTTAATGTCAACCCTTCTAACAAAAATGCCAAGACCTCTTTCTCTCTTTCAGTTAAGTTATCATCTTGTAATATTTCATTTTCTTCCTTATCAAAATTTTCCAGCCTATTATTAGATAAAACATCTAAAAATAAATTGCCATCTTCATCAATAAAATTATCAAGACTCACCCGCTCAAATTTGTCTCTTACCTTTCGCAAATAGTTCTTTAGATGGAAATAACACCCCTGTAAAATATAACTATCTTGACCTTCCCCTTTTTAGTGGACTATTTGTAGAGATGTAAAGAGCCGTTTTTCGAACTCAAAAGGGCTCATATAACCTAATGACGAATGATCTCTTTTTCGGTTATAATACATCTCAATGTATTCAAATATCTCCTGCTTCGCCTGTTCTCTTGTCCTGAACCGGCACCGGTTGATCTTCTCTACCTTAAGCGTATGCACGAAACTCTCTCCAACGGCGTTATCCCAGCAGTCGCCCTTACGACTCATGCTCGGGATTATATCATGCTTCTTAAGAAGCTCCTGATAATCTCCGCTGGCATACTGACTGCCTCTGTCTGAGTGATGTATTAGCCCATTAGGAGGATTACGCCGCAAGAGTGCCTGTTTTAACGCCTTCTGCGTAAGCTCATCCGTCACTCTGGATGCCATTGATAATCCTATCACGCCCCTATAATACAAGTCAAGCACAAACGCCAGATACAGCCATCCTTCCCATGTCCAGACATAGGTTATATCCGTAAGCCATATCCTGCTGGGAGCATCCGTCACGAAATCACGATTCAGGATATTGGGCGCTACCGGCCAGTTATGTTTAGAGTCCGTCGTAGCGCGGAACTTACGCCTTTGCACAGCCACGAGATTATCCTCCCTCATGAGGCGGGCTATGCGGTTCTCTGAACATGGTATGCCTGACCTATGCAAAGCGTGATATATCCTGGGACTGCCGTAATTCTGGTTGTGTTCCAGAAACACACGTCTTATCTCAATGAGCAATCGTTCGTTATCTATCACGCGGCGGCTCTTGGACCTATTCCGCCAAGCGTAATAACCGCTCGTCGATACTTCCAGCACCCGGCACATCTTCCCGAGCGGAAACAAAGAACGCTGACTATCTATGAACCTGAACCGTTCTCCGTTGTTTTTGAAAATATGCCAACTGCTTTTTTTAGTATGTCACGCTCCATCTCGGCTTCTCTTAATCTCTTACGGAGCGCGGCAATCTCTGTTAAGTGGCCTTTGCCCGGAAAGGCCTTCTCGCCGTTATCGGCATATTTACGCTTCCAGCTGTAAAGCATGCTGGGATGAATATCAAGGTTTCTTGCCACCTCAGACGCTTTATAGCCACCTTCGGTAATCATCTTTACCGCCGAAAGCTTAAAATCTTTGTCAAAACGCTTATGCTTACCCCTCTCTCCCTCCATTGGACACCTCCTCTTTTAGAGCCAGTAGTTATCATACCACTAACTCTTCATTGTGTCCACTTTTTCGGGGGAAGATCATCTGTTTTGTCTATTAATTTACCAGCATTAAAATTATTCCAGAGATAAATCAATGCTTCCTGGAATAAATCGTCATCATCTATAAACGAGTAATATCCATCAAGTTTTTTTGTTATCCTTTTTAATTTTGGCGAGATTCTTTTTAGGACATCATCAAAAACATTTATCTCCCCTTTTTGATTATCTTCGCCTTTATCTATAAGTGTATTTTCCATTGATTCTCCAAATCTATATAATATCTATCTAATTAGTAGACTATTATTTAAAAAATAATATCTACTTTGCACGCTGTGCTGTTTTTCTCTTCTCTCTAATATCTTCTGTCAACCTGCACAAATCATAAAAATTGGTTTGGTCCAATAGTCTCGCTGCACAGTTTCTCACTTCTAACAAAAGCCGATAAAGTCCGCAATGCCTTTCGTCTTTTACCGACATCTCTTCCAAATATTTTGCATTGCTCAATGGAGCAAGAGGTCCATCAATTAAACGAATTACTTTTCCTAAAGATATCTCTTTCGGGTGATTTTTCAAACGGTATCCCCCTTCTTTTCCCTTCTCGCTTTCCACTATGTCCGCATTCTTTAAAAACAAGAGAATCTGTTCCAGAAATTTCTTGGGTATTTGCTCGTTTTCAGAAATTACATGAATCGGGACAACACCCTTTTCAAAATTATCTGTCAAATACATTAATGCCTCTATTGCATATAATCCCTTTTTTGATATCTTCACTCTTTCCCCTCAATGTCTATCAATTCTATGGACATTATAGCATATCCTTTAATTTTGTCAAGTATTTTTCGTGACAAAATCTGTGAAGATGTTACCCAACAGTTTATTATAAGGATTTTGTTAAAACCTATCTACCCTTTAAAACAGACGCCATCTTTGATGTATCCATTTTTGATATATCTGTATGAACTAAAACAGATGCTATTTGACCAGGACTTACATTAATCCCTTCTTTTTCCTTGTAATATTTAGCAATCATTTCAAGTTTAATCCAATCTTCATCAAATAAAGGTATTTTATTCCGCCTTTTTGTAGTCCCTACCAATGCAGGTCTACCTCCACTGGATCGCAACCGGTTTACAAGAAACTGCCGCAAAGAGAATAAAGAAAGCGGCCCTTGCCTCGTATCTATCTTAACTCCTATTCTATCTGCACCCAAAGTCTTAGCAACAACTTTAGGATTAATATGTCTCTGAGTTGGTCCTATATTCTTAATTACCTTTACCATTTTACTCACCTCTTTCTCAAAGTTTCATTTTCATTTTGAATCGTATTCACGAATTCTGAAAAATTCACCAGAAAACTCAAATACCACTTCTCCTTGATTCGTTTCCCGACCAAATCTATGTAGAAATTCCCTAAGCGATTTTAAATTCTTTTCAAATCTATCTGGATAAATATATGTGTATATTGATGTAGTCTTTTCCCAAAGTATATCCTCATTATTTAAATCATCAATGGTATCAATGTCTTTCTCTTGACTTAACCAAGTGCCATCCGCAGGAGGCATCGTAGTTGAACCTCTCCCGATAATTGTGAGCACTTTTTGCGCTTCCTTGACCCAACTACGAAAGTGCTTTATCTCTTTACCATCCTTATCTTTATTGGAAATATATAAAGTCAACTGTTGTGTCGAAGGCGATTCTACAGCTCCTAAAATTCCCCCTAAATCAATCTCTATAATATCATCTCTCATAGTATAAGTTTACCACTTTTGGAGTCAAAAGTCAAGCCAAAAATTTTTAGCGAATTAATCTGACGTAAATTTTTTTCTAAAGAGGTGTTTGTACTATCAGCCCAATCTATATAACTTCATCTTTTCCCACAAGGTTTTTCTGCTTATGCCTAATATTTTAGCGGCATCATTTATTTACTGACGTTGCAATTTTGTTTTGGTCAAAACCGCCGGTGTAAGAAAAGTTACCTCTGTTTTCCCAAGTCTGCGAGAACCACTTAAAGATAGATTAACACAATAGGCCTTTTGACATTGATAGATTTTTAAAAAACTGCGGAGTGATTTAGTAATATTAAATTGTTTCAATTTCGTAGATTTAATTTCAAAGGGGATAGGTTTAAGCCCCTGGAGTATGACAAAGTCCACCTCTGCCCCTGCCTTGGTCCGCCAAAAATGAATTGGAACCGAAGGGCTTAATTTTTCTCTCAGGCAGAGATAAGAAAAATTCTCAAACAGGCTGCCTTTATCCGGACGAAATTCAAAATCTCCAAAACTTCCTATGGTGTAATTTCTCATTCCAAGGTCACGGAAATAAACCTTAGGATTCTTCAAAAGTTCTTTTCTCGGATTCCTATAAAAGGGCCTTACAAAATCCAGCACAAAGGTTTGTTCTAAAAAAAAGAGATAATTATCCAGGGTATTTTTATGGATACCCAAAGTATTGGATAATTCGTCTTTATTTATTAAACTGCCGATTTGTGAAGAAAGAAGTCTGATTAAATTACGGAAGGCATTTTCGTTTTCTACATTGAGGAACGCTTTTATATCCTTATCTAAATAACTCTGGAATATCTCCTCAAGGAGACGTAATTTCTTCCTTTCATTTTTTTCCATAGCCACAGCAGGATAACTACCGTATGTAAGGTAATGGTATAAAACCTTCTGAAAATCAGTTGTATTTTTCGCTACATCGGTAAAGTTTCTTCCTGGAAACAGTACCCATGAAAGTTCTTCAAAGTCAAAGGGATTCAAATGAAAGAGTATCTTTCTTCCTGTGAGCGCCTCATGGATTTTACTTTTTATCTCCAATGAACTTGACCCTGAAACTACTATCTTTAACGGCAAGTGCAGGTCGTAAAGTCCTTTTAGAAAAAGGCCAGGTTCTTTCAAACGCTGGATTTCATCAATGAACAGATAAACCTTACCCCGGGATCCGGTTATTAAGTTTATCAAATGGTCTATATCAGAAATAAAATCAAGATGATGCGGAATATCAAGGTTGAAATAATATATGTTCTTTGTCTTGGGGATAAGGTAATCATAAATTAACTGGTAAATGAGGACACTTTTACCTGTCTGGCGTGCGCCTGTCAGCACAATTATTTCTTCTCTTCCCATCCACGGGAGTATTTCTCTCTTTAGTTTTCTCTGGACAACTCTTTCCGGTAGTTTTGCCCCGGACTTTTCCAGTCTCTTTCTTATATTATTATCTTCTCTCATATTCCAACCATTATTATATGTAATTTTAGTAAGGTTATTATAACATGATAAAATAATAAGTCAAGAAGAAATATCGTATAATTAAAAAACCTTGACAAAAATTAAATATATGTTACTATATATGTATAATCGCTTATAGTTATATATTGGAGGCAGCTAATGAAAGAAGAATTGAATTTATTTAAGGCATTGTCTGATGAAACACGGCTTCGCATAACGGTTTTATTATCAAGGAAAGAACTTTGTGTCTGCCAGATTCAATGGGTTTTAGGGTTTTCGCAGGCAATGGTATCGCGCCATCTGACCGTACTGAAGAATGCAGGGCTTGTGCAGGACAGGCGAAAAGGCTTATGGATATTCTATTCCTTATCTAAACCCAGGAATGAACTTGAAAAATCCATCCATAAATATTTGAGAGAATACTTCACAAAAAGGTACGATTTATTTAGAAAAGACTTAACCAGTATGAAAAAGTGTCTTGCTCAGCCGTTAGAAAAATTATGTTCGGGAAAGTAATATAAAATGGCAGAAGGTATTGTAAAAAGACTCTCTTTTTTAGACAGATTCTTAACCTTGTGGATTTTTCTGGCAATGGCAGCAGGCGTCCTGGGTGGATATTTCTATCCCGGGATTGTTGGTTTCTGGAACACATTTCAGGTTGGAACTACAAACATTCCCATAGCAATAGGTCTGATTCTGATGATGTACCCCCCGCTCGCAAAAGTGAAATACGAGGAACTCGGAGACGTTTTCCGTGATGTCAAAGTCCTCGTACTTTCGCTTGTCCAGAACTGGCTAATAGGTCCGGTTTTGATGTTTTTCTTAGCAATTATCTTCCTCGTGAATTATCCTGAATATATGGTTGGTTTGATTATGATTGGACTCGCACGGTGCATTGCAATGGTGATTGTCTGGAACGAACTCGCCGGCGGCGATACAGAGTACTGTGCCGGACTGGTCGCTTTTAATTCTATCTTTCAGGTTTTGTTTTATTCTGTGTATGCATGGGTTTTTATTACAGTTTTACCGGGCTGGTTCGGATTAAAAGGTACCGTTGTAGATATCACTATCAGGCAAATTGCCATGAGCGTATTTGTTTATCTCGGCATTCCTTTTCTTGCGGGAATAATAACCCGTTTCACGCTTGTAAAAATAAAAACCAAAGAGTGGTACGATAAAAAATTTATTCCAACTATAAGCCCGATAACACTTATAGCACTTTTATTCACAATCCTTGTCATGTTTTCATTAAAAGGAGAATACATTGTAAAAATACCTCTTGATGTAGCGAGAATAGCAATACCTCTCTTAATTTATTTTGTAGTAATGTTCCTGCTCTCGTTTTTCATGGGTAAGAAATTCGGTGCGGACTATGCAAAGACAGCAACGCTTTCTTTTACAGCTGCCAGCAACAATTTTGAACTTGCGATTGCGGTTGCAGTCGCAGTTTTTGGAATAAACTCAAGGGCAGCATTTGCTGCGGTAATCGGACCATTGGTAGAGGTGCCTGTTTTAATAAGTCTTGTGAATGTAGCATTAAAATTCAGAAAAAGGTATTTTTGAACTTACATCCATGAAATGCGGTTCAAGATGAACTTCGTAAAGATTCCACATGCTATGGCTAATGTCAGATTACTGGTTAAGAGGGCAATGCCTGCTATACTTATGGCTATGCAATATTCCTTCTTGCCATCAAGGTCAAGGATTAATTTCAGCATCTCTATCCCTGCAAAGAAAAGCAGAACCCCTAACACAGGCACAGGAATCAGGGTTATTACGTAACTTACCGAATCCTTGAATATCAGGGCTATTGCAAGAAATATTGCCCCTAACATAATATTTGCCCCGCCTGTCCGTGCCCCGAACCTGTAATGGGCAGCAATTCCTCCTGAACCGTGGCATACAGGCATACTGCCGCAGAGTCCTGATATTATATTGAATAGCCCCATGCTGGCGGAAAGTTTCCGTGGAGTAACACGGGACGCCCTTTCACCATAATATCTCTTTGCAAGGTCACTGGCTGCATAACCTGCATTCCCAAGGGTAATCGGAATCTGGGGAATTACCAAGAGTATCAACGCATCAAGGAAATCTTTCTGAGATGGAAGGCTGATGAGAAGAGGATTAAAATTAGATGGGGATGGGATAGTCAGAGAGTATTTTGCCTTCAAAACAAGACCACATATAATTCCCATACATACTGCTATTAAGGCAACAGGAAACCTGTCTTTTTTTCTCAGCAGAAAAATTAGGGATATTGTTAGAAATGCAATACCTAAACCTATGAATCCAGACATGCCTTGTGCCGCAGTAGAAAAATTGGTTTTATCAAAAAACAATTCATGAGACATAACGAGTGTTGCACCTTTTACAATTAATAAAAGCCCTACCCCTAACTGGACTCCTCTTAGAGTGGATTTACAGAATAATTTAGAGAGTTTATCAATCAATCCAGTAGATACAAGGAAAAGGAGGATAAGACCTATCAATATCCCGGATGCTGCAATTACTGAAGGGATGAGTTTCAGTGATATAGCAAGGATGGCTACCAATTTCAATGGCTGGACAGATATGGGGAGCCGATAATATAACCCTGCAAATATATAAAACATCCCTACCAATAAAAACAGGATAGTAGGGTTGAGCCCGTTTATAGAAACAAGGGCAAACGTAAGAGGCAGTAAAGTCCCCAGGTCCCCGAATGAACCAGCGAGTTCTGTTCTATCAAATCTGTAATATTTTACCCGCCTATGGATGACATCGCACCATTTGAATAATGGAATGCACCTGTTGGACTGCATAGATTGTGTCCTTTTGGCTTGGTATTCATTGCCACTTCTATTGCTTTACTAATTTCCTCATCTCTAAACCCTTTGCGAAACATCTCTTTTAAGTTTAGACTATCTTCATGGTGTAAGCATAACCTCAAATTACCATCTGAGGTCAGTCTCAACCGATTACAATTGGTGCAGAAACTATTAGATAGAGGACTGATAAACCCGATGCTACCCCTGGCACCTTTCAGGCGATAATAGACTGCAGGGCCGCTACCAGGAATTTTACCAGCCTGGAAAAGTTCTCCTAATGTCTCGCACTGCTTTTTAACGTCCTCATTGGATATAAACTTTTCCTCATCCCATAATAGACCATTTAACATTGGCATAAATTCTATGAACCTTATATGGATATGCATATTATAAGTCAATCCTGCAAAATCTACAATTTCATCATCGTTAAAACCCTTTATCATGACCACGTTTATTTTAACAGGCTCAAGCCCTGCCTTAATTGCCTCTTCAATACCCTGCCAGACATACCTTATATCTCCCCCGCGTGTTATAGAGGTAAATCTATCCTTATTCAGACTATCTAAACTAATATTAACCCTGTTGAGTCCTGAATCCTTTAAATCCCTAACAAATTTTGCAAGGGAAATACCATTACTGGTCATGGATATGTCATTAATTCCTTTAACTCCTGATAACATTTCTATAAGATGAGCAATACCCTTCCTTGCTAATGGCTCCCCGCCGGTTATCTTTATTTTAGTAATGCCGAGTGTAGCGACTATTCGAACTACCTTTTCTATCTCTTCAAAACTGAGTATCTCATCAGGGTCCTTTGCAATAACACCCTTTTCAGGCATACAATAGGTGCACCTCAGGTTACACCTGTCAGTTACTGAAATCCTCAACGTATCTATCTGGCGATTATAACGGTCTCTCATAATAATAAAAAAGGCTTCCTCGTATCGGTGCATAAGGAAGCCTTTATATTGGTCGTCTCCTTTCCAAACACGAGGAGGCAGAGTCCTTTCGTCCTCTACCCGAATCGGCTGAGGTGCCATAGTTACCACCCCGTAGGCACAACAGCTCGGAGAAATTCTTAATTATGTTAAAATAATTATATCATAGGTCAATAACCATTGTCAAACATTTTTTGGTCTAACTGAAAACTCTTTCTCTTTTTCCAGTCTGATTAATTCATGGTAATCAGACGTCATCGATGTCCGAGGAGGAAGGGTCTTGCTCGGTTTAATAGCCTTAGGTAGACAAACCTCATGGCATAATCCGCACTTAACACAAAAACGAGTAAGGAATTTAATGCTGACTGAGCCCTTGTCTACAGTCCTTTGTAAGGCAGATGTAGGACATAAGGTTGAACAGACATTGCATCCCAGACAATTATCATCTATATCTACCATAGTGAATGGTAAATTTTCTTCGTAATTGATTGTATGGTTATCCTGTCCAATTCTTTCCGTTATCTTCCTTAAAATGTTTAACAGGCGTTCTCTCTTTGGTCCTGGAGGATGAAAATTATCACTGGATTGAGGTAAGACAGCGCTTATCACGTGTCCCATCTCTTCTCTAATGTCCGCCAGAAAATTACGGCGACCGGGTGAGAAACCCTTTTCAGTGACAGACTCACAAACGCTAAAATTAGTTACAGTTTTTATTTCTACGTTAGGAACGCCGAGCCAGTTAAGTATAGATTGTGCAGTTGCAATACTTTTTCTCAGTGAAAAATCCGATGGACCTGATGGACAATTAGAACAATTTGAAAGTTTAAGTTCCAGATGTTTTGCACCATATAAGAATGCTGCTAAAAATATATTCTCGGTTAGGCTATATACACAGGGTAAAATAACAGCATCTTCATATTTAATATCTTTATGGCATTTGAAACGGACGATTTTTGCCGGTTGTTCATCTAAATAGGTCTTTACTCTATTAATTACCTTACTCTCTTTTCCCTTCTTTAATTCCAGAGCACCTGTAGGGCATAGAGATGTGCATATACCGCAAGATTGACAGGTTTCACCAATAACTAACTCATGGTTTTTCAAAGTCAATGATTTAGAGGGACAGTTATCAACACATAGGTAGCAGATAGACTTAGGGCTGCGGACTGAAGGGCAGAGTCTCGGCTCAAAAGCAAGTGTCTGGTTATTAAAATATTTATCAACCGAATCTATGTTCATCGTGTATGACAAACTCCTCAGTAGCCTCTGCCAGGTCCCGGTAGAACCTGGTTTGTGCGTTATTTTTTATTCTCTTACAAAGATGAGAAACCCAGCAAATCATGTGTTCAGTTAAAAATTGTTTTTGATAACAACGGACATTATGTATCTCCTTACTGCCAGAGTCTAATTCTGATTCTCTTGAACACAGGTATTCCATACATGCTAACTCCAGGCCGATATAGTCAGGTAATTCAGTGTAATCTGTAGATATCTGTAAACCTATCTTCTTATAAAATTCCTGAACTTTTCGTGTTGAGGGACCAAATGTCAGATGAGCCGGACGTCCTTTAGCATCTACTGAGGTGTCAGTATAGACTGATTCATAAGGCGTTACATAATGGCTGGCAGGCACCATAAAGAGGTCATTAAAATCCTGGCGTATATCCCGGGAATTTTCTTCTTTTGCCCACTGGGCACAGCATCCTAACAAGTTGCAAACACGCGGAGTTCCGTCCTGAAATTTTGAAAGACTTAAAATTCTGTCCAGGTCTTCATCTGTAGGCTGACGGTGGTAAAGAAAAGATAAAATCCCATATACATCCCTGCGCCAGACTGCAACTGCGTTAGAAGATATTCCAGACTCAACTCTCATAAATTAGGCTCACTTTATTCAATAGACAGGCGGGACGCCTGTCCTACTTTATACGTAATTCATTTATGTGCTGAAACGAACCGCAGGTGTCGTAAGGTCCGGGTCGGCGAATCCTGAAGGTGCGTTCTGCCCGCTGTTTGACTGGGTAAATGTCTCGTAGTTCAGTGCACGCCCTGCACATGTCGTAACGCACGCCGGTTTTAAACCTGCATCTATACGGTGGGAACAGAAAGTGCATTTTTCCACCTTCTTAGTTGTCTCATTAAACTGCGGAGCGCCATAAGGGCATGCCCAGATACAATACTTACATCCTATACATTTATCATAGTCTATGAGCACTATGCCGTCAGAGGCGCGTTTAGTAATTGCACCCACAGGACACGCCTTCATGCAAGACGGATAATAACAGTGCTGGCATGACATAGTTACGAACGTGCGTGCTACATCAGGGTAAGAACCGCTTTCTAAATATGACACCCGCCTGTAGTTTACTGCCTCTGCAGTAACATCATCAACCTCAAGTGGCGAGGTCTGTGGTGCAGTATTCATCTCTGCCTTACAAGCAACAGCACAAGCATGACAGCCTATACATTTTTTCAAATCTATACTCCATCCGAGTTGAGCCATATTTCAATCCTCCCTTTTATACCTTCTCTATCTTTACCCACGTATCATAAAACGATGCACTGCAGCCAATCTTGTCCTGAAGGGTCACATCCCCTAAATACGGGTCAAGTTGCATGAGGACAGTTGGCTGGACACCGAGAGTCCGGGTGGAATCAGATGATTGAATAACGCTGTCTTCATACCATGGACTTGAACCCAACTGCCAATGTCCGAATGAATGTGAAATTGCAACTACTCCAGGTCTTAGTGCCTCTGTTACCTTGGCTCGTCCAATTACCCCACTTGTATAACTTGGAGAAGAAACACGCACCTGGTCATAAGTCTCTATCCCGAGCGTTGCTGCATCCTGAGTATTGATTTCAATAAAATTCTCCGGCTGCCATACTGTGAGCCATGGCAATGCCTGGGTACGTGCCTGGGCATGAAGAACAGGTTTATACGTGACAAGTTGGTAGGGATAACTGGAACTAACGCTCACTTCATTTCCCACTATATCTTTTATAGTCTCATAATGAGGCATAGGGTCAAACTTTGCACTCCCGTCTCCCATACTGTCTATTTGAGTGAGGAGTTGTTCAATATAAATTTTGATTTCGTTGCCATAGGTAGATTTCAAGTAATCTCCGTTGTATGAATTACCAGGGTCCTCAAATGCGCCGCCTTTGGCTACGATATCTGCCGCAGTCTTACTGCTTGATGTAGCAAGGTTATTTACGCCAGTTGACACATGCGCCCATGCCCTTGTAGGAAGTGCGCTACCACTGAGGTCTGTTGTTAAACTGAGTGCATTCATCAATCCGATTAGTATATCTTCAAACATCTTTGTATCAGGATAAACAGGCGTGTAGGCATTTGTTGCACTCGGGTTGAAATCTGCATCCCATGCATTTCCATCGTAAGTACCAACCAATGGCTGCCTGAAAGACGTTGCTTTTGTAAGTATTGTGGGAGTCATGCCTGGAAATGACCACTTTTCAAGATAGGTCGTATCAGGCAGGATATAATCTGCCCATGAAGCAACTTCACCCATATCAGGACTTATTGCAACAAAGAGAGGAACCTTATTAGTATCCGCAACTGTCGCTTCAAAAACCTGTCTTAATGCAGGCGTAGAATATGGCCATGCGTTCCAGTAGGTAATAAGAACCTTACATGGATATGGGTAACCTTCTGCAATACTCGGAATTACCTCTTGAAAGTTACCGTGCGTACCATAAGGGAACCATGGACGCTGTGCAGGATAAGAGTAGATAGTCGGATAGTTAGTAACGAGCGTGTTATAAAATGTAGTTGAAACCTTTGTCCTGTCAATCCTTGGACCAGTTGGGATACCACTCATTCCTGTTCCCTTCATTCCAGAATCATACGAATAGCCTCCACCGCCTACCGCATTTCCACCTTTCCAGTCATAATTTCCAATGAGTGTATTTAATAACATAACTGACATCTGGCTATACACACCGTTGGTATGCTGGACTGTCCCACGGTAAGCATTAGCGACGGACTTCTTTCCATGAGAGGTAAATTCAGTAGCCAGCGTTGTCAGCGTGGTTTCGCTGACGCCTGCGATATTAGCGTAGTATGCGACTGTCTTACCTGTTACTATCTTTTCCTTAAGAAGTTCAAAGACTGTTTTGACTGTAACAGTCTCACTTGTCCCTTCAATTGTGATTGTTTTTTCTCCAGGCAATAGCGTTCCTTCAACAGCAGATGTTCCAATCTCAACAGGTGTGCTGCTTGACCATGCAACTTTATTTGTATTTCCTGCCGCAGTAACAGGATAAATATCACCCCATCTAAGATACTTCCCTACCGTAATACTTGAGGGAGCGCCAGAAGATTTGGCTGTAATTACCAGACGTACGGCATCAGTCCATGTCTTTTCGCTATCTGCCGTTGCAGCCGCTGAGTTGGCATTTGTCAAATACGTAGAATTATAGAGTGAATTTGAAATAATATAGTGAGCCATGCCTAATGCCACTGCGGCATCTGTTCCGGGTTTTGCAGCAACCCACCAGTCTGCCTTCGCGGCAGAATTTGAAAACCGAGGGTCAACTACTGCTAACTTCCCACCACCTTTTATAAATTCGGCGAGTTTACGCCCTAATGCTAACATAGGGAAATTCGCTTCAGCATAATTGGCGCCGAAGAGTATAATGAACTCTGCACTGATTAAATCGGGTTTGAAGTGGTTCTTTCTTCCGCTGTTTGTAGATTCATTCCATGTCATAAGTTCGTTTGCTACGTGGTGACTCACCTCACAGATACTCGTGTGGTCTAAACGATAGTTCGTTGTCCCGTACGTATTCTTGAATATGCGTTCAATAATCTCACCATCTGTAGAACGCCCCGGCGCAAACATCAACTGGTTGGCAATAGGTCCAAGTTCCGGAACACTTGAATTTATATAGGTAGTCAGTCTCGTGGATGTTGGAATCAGACTACTTATCTGGCTGGCAATTTCACTGAAGGCGGTTGCCCATGATATAACCTCCCATCTGCCAGAGCCGCGGTTACCAACACGTTTTAGTGGATGTTTAATCCTGTAGGGGTCATAAAGCACCTGAACCCCGGAATGCCCTTTGGGGCATAGCCGCCCCGGTGTAGCCTCTGCAGTCGCTACAGCCGTAGCAAATGTAAGACGTTCGTCCTCTTCCATATTGTTTGGGTGATATGGATTCCCGTCTATCTTGACTAACGTTCCATCTACCACCTTACCCATAATTCCGCAGCGGGAGTGGCAATTCTGGCATACACTTAACCTGAATTTAACGTTACTCCCTGAGACTGTATCAGGGGCGTTTTCTCCTGTTGCTGCCTCTGAATTCCGGACCGTAAAGAATTTAGAAAAGGCAGTTATTCCTGCAGCAGTGGCGCCTCCAACCTTTATGAATGTCCGTCTGTCAATCTCTTTGTTCAATAACTCTTTCTTCTCTTTGGTTTCAATCGTTTTCATAAACTTACCCTCCATTATGACGCCCCTTGATAAAATGTAGTTCCGTGGCAATCAACACACTTTTGAACATCCACCTGCCTTCTTAAGTTCGCACCTGACTTCTGGAGTAAATCTACGCTCTTATGGCAGTCAGTGCATGTAAGCGTGGTAACACGTGTATGTTTAGGATGTATCCCTTCTACGTTTGAATCTAATGTTGTCTGGTCCTGCATATTTCCATGGCATTTTATACACTCACTTGAGGCGTATCGGGATGCATTTAAATGAATCGCTACATCATTGTCATTAGTTGCCTCAATGGACTCTCCTTCACTATCGCCGCCGCTGCCGCCGCCACCGCCGCACGCCATAGACATGAATACTATTATAATAAGACCTGCTATAGACAGGAACGTTAACTTAATATCCTCACGCATTTTCACTTCCTCCTTTTAATTCGCATGACACCGTGTGCAGCCTGTTTCATCTGTAACGCTGTGCGAGAGCCGGACGTGGCACAAACTGCATGACCTGCCCGGGCGGTGCGAACTGTTATTGGGTATAGCAGGAGCCTCACTGTGACAACTAACACAGAAGTCCTGCCGATGACATGCTGCACATTGAGACCTGTTAATCCTGCCCATCACCTGATGTCCTCTTAATCTCCACTGGTTTGTATGGTTCTGGGGCTTCTCGTCCTTATGGCATGTATCGCAACTCGCCTGGTTATGGCAAATGTAACATCTTTGATTTTCCGGAGAACCGCCTTCTAATGTTATCTCCTTGCCATGCCTTGTCTTCCAGTCATAATCATGGTTCTGGGGTCTTTCATCCTTTTTAAGTTTCATGTGGCATTTAGAACAGTCTATCTTTTGTTCTATCTGTGAATGGCATCTTATGCAGTCTTCCATCACAGGGATAGAATATCCGTCTTTTGCTGTCCCGTGGCACTCTTCACACTTAATTTCTCTTTCTAAATGGTTCTTATGCGAGAACTGCAAGTCTGCATAGTTTTTCCTATCACGCGGTTTTGATTTCTCTTCTTTTCCCCGGTGGCACAATCTGCATTTGTCAGACGGATTGTTCCTGTCTATTTCATGGCATGTCCGACATATGTCTTCATCTGGCAGAGACGGTAAATCTTCAGTTTGTATATGACAGGTAGGACACTCTAACCCGCGTTCTAAATGGTTGTTATGGATGAAATTCAGCCCTTCCTCTTTACATCCTGCCACGAGTAACGCTAAGAATATTATAGGTAAAATAGGTTTAAAAATTGTATTTGACACTTGTCTCCACCTTGTGATAGACGTTAAAATCGTCATCCTCAGCCTCGTATCTAAGTTTCCAATCTACGTTTTTAGTAAGGTTTATTCTAATTTCACCGTATGCTGTCCGGACATCGTCATTTTCCTCTCCGGTATAATAATCATATTTGTATAATGAATAGTAACTGCCTGCTTTAAGTTTCCATCCTTTCTTTAAGACGTATTCCCCATCTATTCCAGCGGTTCTAATATCATCAGTGCTGGTCTCCCAGTCATCCAGAGTTATTGTAAGATTAAGCCCTTTGATTGGCAAATCATATATTGAGCCGCTCAGATAGTATCTCTGAAATGCATGGTTATAAGTTGTCTCCTGAGCAGCCTCTATCAATTCCCTGATTGTGGCGCCTGCACCAACCCCGAAATTATCACAGAGCCGCTTATTCACGTTCACATCATACTGGTGAAACGGTAGATAACTTCCTGCTACTGGATAGTAAGGTGAAAATTCCAGACTGAAATCCCTTAACTCTTCTAATTGCCTGAAGTAACTTCCATCTATTGTCAGGCGGTGTTCAGGGACATCAATAAAACATCCTAACTGGGCATCACGTTCCTTTTTTTCCAGGAAAGAATATTTACCGTATATCTTAGCATTCTTTGTAATATCCTGCCAGAGACTTAAGATAAAGAGTTCATCGTTGTGGTCTCCCCATTCATCACTATCATCTTCAACGTATATGGAATCCAATCTCAATAAAGTCCCCTCCATGGGTTTGACCTCTATACCGCTTCCCCAGAGGTAATCACCTGACGAAGGAGATTCATACAGGTGCACAGGCACACCTCCGTATAATGAGACAGATAAGAATTCCCACATTTCCTTACTGTCAAGTTTTACGCCGTCAAAATACAGCGTCTCGCCGCTATAGACTTCCTGTCTGCCAAACCGGACCTTAGATAGAGTTCCCAATTCCCTTATCGTAAGATATGCATGATACAACCTGCCATTAATATTATCATTGTAAGTATCCGTGATTTCCCTGAATTCAGAGAATGCGTCTGGTTCACGCCTTCCGTCTATGTCTCCTGACACCCTTCCATATATTGAGGCGCTTACCTTATCAGTTGTTTCATCTCCCGCATATATGGAGAGATATTCATAAATATCCTGGTCAGTTTCATTCTCGCTCCACCTAACCCGGTATTTTGTATCTAAATAACCGTGGATATTAAAATCATCTGCCCAACCGCCTGTGCACAGGACAAGCATCGTCAAAATAATAATCCACAATTTAAAATTAATATTCATCAATCTGGCACTCCTCGCAATGACTATTAGTCAATATATAAGCATAATTCATGCCAAAGAACGTAAAAACCTTATATTTTTTGTAACTGATTAAATTTAAATATGTTAAGATTGTCTTATGTGGATGCAGGTTATTAACAGTGGGAACAAAACCATGAATTTTTTTCACACACACGGAATTTTTTTCACAGTATTAAGAACATCTCTATGTTACATCGTAAGTTTTCAGTTTATTGTAAAGGGTGCGGACTTCAATACCTAAGATACCTGCAGCCCTGGTCTTGTTGCCATCACAGGATTTAAGGACATTAATAATGTGCATTTTCTCCAATTCAGAAAGGGGCATAGAGTCAAGACTGCCTTTTTCTATATTCAGAGTACCTTTAGGGGTAAGAAAAGGCAGGTCTTCTATCGTAATCCAGTCACTATCACAAAGAATGGAGACCCGTTCAATGGCATTCTCAAGTTCCCGAACATTTCCTGGCCAGGCATAACTTAACAGTTTCTCTTCCGCATCTTTAGAAATACCTTTAATATGTCTTCCAAGTGATGAATTATATTTTTTGAGAAAATGCTCTGCCAGAGGCATAATGTCATCTTTTCTTTCTCTTAATGGCGGAATCTCTATCTTAACAACGTTCAGCCGGTAATAGAGGTCTTCACGGAATCTGCCCTCCTTCACTATTCTTTCCAGATTCCGATTTGTAGCGGCGATAATCCGCACATCTATTTTCAAAACTCTGGTACTGCCCACCATACGGTACTCGCCTGATTCTAAGAATCGGAGGAGTTTGACCTGCATCGCAGGAGAGATATCGCCGATTTCATCCAGGAAAAGTGTTCCGCTGTCTGCTACTTCAATTAACCCCTGTTTATCCCTTATTGCTCCGGTAAACGCCCCGCGTTCATGCCCGAACAACTCGCTTTCCAACAACGTATCCTGTAAAGCCCCGCAGTCAACTGCTATAAAAGAATTTTCTTTTCTATTACTGTTCTTGTGAATAGACTTGGCAGCGAGTTCTTTTCCTGTCCCTGTCTCACCGTATAATAAGACTGTGGAATTAGTCGGCGCCACCTTTTCTATCAATTTAAAGACTGACTTCATTTTCTCATCTCCATGAATAAAGTCTTCAAACTTAGCCTGGCGTGCCAACTCGTGCTGTAACCGCTGGCTATCTCTGGAAAGAAGGGCATGATTGTGAGCCCGCTCTATAATCATGGATAACTCCGCAATGTTGTAGGGTTTCATCAGATAATCATAAGCGCCTAATTTCATAGAGGCGATAGCGGTGTCAATCGTTGCATTTCCTGTAAGGACGATGACCTCTACGAGAGGATAATTTGCCTTAATCTCTTTTAATGCATCAAGACCGCTTAACCCTGGCATAACGAGGTCTAATAAAACCACATCTATATGATGTTCTTTAAGTATGTTTAAAGCAGCCTGCCCTTCTCCTGCTTCATGGACCTCGTAGTCCTTACGCAGGAACTCCTTTTTCAAATGCAGGCGAAGGGTCTCTTCATCATCAACTATGAGCAGATTTATCTTAGTATTCATCTAATCTTTCTCCAGTGGTAAATAGACAGAAAAAACAGAACCTTTATTCAGTTGACTCGTCACAACAATTTGCCCATTGTGTTCTTCAACAATACGTTTAGAGATGGACAATCCTAATCCGCTGCCAGTACCGTCTTTCTTTGTGGTAAAAAATGGCTGAAAGATTTTATCCAGATTTTCCCTGGGAATTCCGCATCCATTGTCTGCTAATACAACCTCAACCCAGGGTTTATCCTCTCTCCGGGTGATACGTGTGGAAATATCTATCTTACCTCCGCCGTTTGTATGGTCTAATGCGTTTATCATAAGATTTAAAAATACCTGCTGGAGACTGTCACCATCAGCCAGGACAAGCGGCAACTCTGAACCGAGTTTAATTATTATTTTCTTCCCTGTGCGGTCAGCCTGGTACTTTACTAAAAGTAGCATGTTCTCAAGTAACTGGTTTATGTCAATTAGTGCAATCTGCGGCTCTTTCAGATTTGATAGACTGAGAAGGGCTGTTGTAATTTTCTTGCATCTATGAATTTCTTTCTCTATACTCTTTAAATACTCTGTCCATTCTTCTCTCTCAGAAAGACAGCAGTTTAATGCACCCTGAGACAACCGTTCTAAAAGGGATTCAGCACAAACTGCTATAGAACTAAGCGGGTTGTTAATCTCGTGAGCAACACAACTGGCTAATTCCCCCATCGCTGCTAATTTACCTGAATGAAATAACTGACTCTGCATCTTCTTCTGTTCGGTAATGTGGCGTTTGAGGTCTTCTACCATAGAATTAAACGCTGATGTCAGACTTCCTACCTCATCATTGCTCTCTTGCGGTGCTTTGGCATCAAGGTCACCTTTTCCAACTGCTGCAGCCATATCTACCAGGTTGAAGAGCCGGCGTGTGAGTATGGTCGTTAAAATGTATGCCCCGCTTATACCGAGCAATAAAACCAGACCTATGACTCCAATCATTTGATAGGTAACACCGGAAAGGAGGTGATTGATTCTCCGTTCTGACATACCCACCCTGACTACACCCTTACCCTTATCCCAGAGCGGAACTATAACATCCCGGATACTACCCTCTTCTGTCTCTAACAAAACATGGTGAAATTCTTTCCCCTCTGGTATATAATTAGCCTCCAATAATCCTTTAGGAATACCTTTTTTAAATGAATGGATTAAAATTTGTTCTTCAGGGTAGTAGATTATCACATATCTAACGTCTTTGTTACTGTCAATAATATTTCTGATAAGTTCATGCAATGTAAACAAATCAGTGGTAAGAACCGGTTTTGTACTACGGACTGCCACGGTACGTGTAATGGCTACTCCGCGTTCTACCAATTCTTTTTCCAGTGCGGACCCGAGTCTGCCCCGTGCTATAACAATCGCCACTATTCCCGGAAGCAGAACCAATCCTATGACACCTGTCAGAATACGGAACTTCAAACTGGAGATAGGCCGCACCTTCAGTGATTCATTCTCTATCTTTTTTTTATTCATACCCCACTGCCTTCTTCATTTCTCTTATAGGGTCATAATCCATATCCTGTGGAATAATAAACCGTTCTATTTTTATCCTGCTAAGTAGAACCTTCCCTTTTTCATCGCTGTGCATATTCAACAGAATTTCCTGCAAAATCTTTTTTAACTCAACATCCATCCTGGGATGGACAATTAAGGGAGGAAGTCCAAAAACAGGTGATACTGCTATTACCCTGGTGAGAGATACAACATCAGGCTGATTGGTATTCATATAAAGAAATACGAGAGAATCTACTGCCGCCCCGTCAATTAAACCATCGCTGACAGCACGGATTGAATTATCATGACTGCCTGAATAGATGTATCTTGCAAAATAAGTCTCAGGCTTATATCCTTTCTGGGAAAGCAACCATACAGGATAAAGCCTCCCGGTATTAGACAGGGAGTCAGTGAAAGCAAATGTCTTGCCCTTTAACTCTTCAATTGAATTTATCTGGCTGTCTCTGTGGACGATGATGTATGAACAATATGTCCTGTCACTGAGTGGCTTGGGAGCCGACAGGAGTTCGGCGCCATAAGAGGCATGCGCCTCCACATATGCGCCGCTGCAGACCATCGCTACGTCAACTTCTCCCTGACGAAGAAGTTCGTTGGTCTCTCCATAGGACTCTTTCTGGACTATTTTTATCTTTCGGTTTAGTTTCTCGCCAACATAATTAAATATATCCTGATAACAGTGAATTGTTTCACGCGGTGATATCATAGAAGAGATGGCGAGTCGTAAAACTCCCTGTTCCCTATCTAACGATTTCTGGCCGGTGGATGTGTCTATTTCCTTAAACTTTATTTTTAATGCCTTCTCCTGCTCTCCGCATCCACAGAAAACCGTTCCGAATAAGAATATCAGTAATATTTCAATTACTCTTTTTATTGTATTCATAATATATATTTTATCACCAAAAACCATCCCTGTCTATTATTTTCTGTCCCTATGTAAATTTATTTTTTCCTTCACCTTCTAACAATGCCCTTTTAATCGTAGAAAACAACTCGCCCGTATTGATAGGCTTATTAAGATATGCAAACGCCCCTCTTTCCATAGCCTCAAGATAGGTATTCCACTCACCATGGGCGGTAATAACCACTACCTTTGTATCCGGTGACAATTTCCGAACCTCATGGATAAGTTCCATACCGTTCATGCCAGGCATCTTAAGGTCTGTGATTACCAATTGAAACATATTTTCTTTAATTAATTTGAGCGCCTCGTTGCCATCGGCAGCTGATAAGACAGAATATCCTCTCATTGCAAGAAGTTTGGCGAGAGAGTTTCTTAGTAGGTCTTCATCATCTACTACTAATAACCTTTTTTCGGATTGACGATTCATATCTTTCACCTTTGTTCAGAAATAATAGATATAATATTCCTGGCATTGTTCTTAGATACCTCTATCAATGAGTCTGCATAAGAGACGTTATGGATACCTTTTCCAAACTTGACAAAATTATAGTTATATTCTGCATCCTCTAATAGTCTGGATACTTCTTTATACTTAGAGTCATCTTTATTTAAATATTGAACCAATCCTCTTGCCTTTTCTAAAATAGGTCCTAACTCATCCAATGATTCCTGAATACTAATTTTCCAACTATCTAACATCTCTGCGTAGCCCTTGCCATGGCATCCAAAACATGCAGCGCCGGTAGCCTTATAGGTTTTACCTGCAAAGTGCGTAGCAGGTAATTCCTCTCCAGGATTGATGTGGCATGCCACACAGTCTACCTGTGCCAGAAACATAAGGCTTGGCATATCGTCCACTCCCCTGCCTCCTTTACCCATATACATCTCTTTTTCACCTGCATGTTTTGATAGGTGACAGACATCACAGCTATATTCCAGAGGTTTGATAGTAGTCTGGACAGCATGTTTTATAGTGAGATGGCACTGGAAACATTCCACCTTATGTTTTGTTACATGATTCTCGTGGATAAATTCATGGTCTTCATACTTAGATAGTCTCTCAGGTTCGCCATGGCACGTGAGACACATCTCCCTGGGAACTTCGCCTTCTCCCTGGACAGCATCAAGGTGACACTTCTGGCATTCAACTCCTCTACCTACGAAATCCTTGTGATTAAAACTCATCCCTGCAACTTTTATTTCCTTCTCAGGTGCACCATGGCAGAGCGGGCAGCCACCGACAGGGGTTATTTCCCTGCCGTTCTTTTCACCCTTGAAATGGCAGATGAAGCATACCTCCTCAGTAACCGCAATATGCTGACCCTGGACTATCTGGGAATGGCAGGAGGTACAGCGTAATTTCTTGCCTCTTCGCATACCTACAAGATGAGGCTTATGGTCAAATTGGATACCGCGTTTGAACGTAACCTTGCCTTCTAACAGCCTTTTTTCATGACAGCCTTTTCTGAGACAGCTTGAATCCTCTATCTCAGCATAGGGTTTGGTGCTGTATGTCCGTGTCACGAATTTTGCCACCTGCGTGATTGCCTGTATCTTACCCTTGAATTCCTTTGTAAGTCCGGGTGGATAGTGACAATCTACGCACGATACAAAATTATGGCTTGACGTCTTCCATGCGTTGTAATATGGGTGCATCACATGGCAGGAATTACAGAATGTTGGACTTGTGCTGTATTCCAAAAGTCCAATAAAGCCAAATATTGACAGGAAAAATAATATCCCGAGAAAGGTAAGGAACCTCCTGCCGATTCTCAAACCTTCTCCTTTCCGGGCAGGAAGATATATGCCGATTTTTCCAAATAATGAAGATATGGTATCTTTTACCATATTTTTATCAGTGTGATTTCTCCCATTGCTAAAAATAAACTTAAAGGAATCCGGACAAGATAACTCCTGGGAAATCTGCGAAACCAGGGTATTGAACTTATTATAGTAAGATTAAGAACAAGATAAAGAATCATTGCCCCAGCCACAGACAAAATTCCCAATATATATCCGGCGACCACAGAATCCGAAAACCGTCCAAACTCAAAGATACTTAGACTCATAAATAAAATCAGGATAAATACCGTAAATTTATCAAGTATTGGTTTATTATCCCTTTTGTTATACCAGAAAAAATAATTAAAGAGTGGAATCAAATATATAGAGAAGGATATGCCAAATCCCACGCCAATATAAGTGCGAACGAAAAGCGGGACTGAGAAAGGCAAGAGCCTCTCTGTCAGGAAATATGCACAGCAACAAAAGCGATACCCATCTCATGGTAGAGACAGGTAACCCGCTTCTCTTTCCACCACCTGCTAACCAGACACCGATGAAACCAGAAAGCACCCCCCAATAGACCCCGGTACATCTAACACAGAATGGAAGGGTAAAACTGCCAAACTGAAAACTCCTGTCCTGTATCTGGTGGCACAACCCTGATGCAAAATAATGTAGTATCTCCACGATGACTGTATTTTACTTTGTAAAAATAAAAAAGTCAATGGAAAAAGGGGACGGTTCTATTTTTAATGCGAGAAAGGGATGAAATACTTAATTATTATGACTGTAACCAATGAGGTTTTAAAGTTAAGAATTTTCCCAAAAATAGAACCGTCCCCTTTTTTCTTAGGGACGAACACCTGCTGGAGCTGCCCCGCTAATATCTTCTATAGCATCACGTAAGAGTTGAATTGCATAGGCAAAGTTATGAATCCCTGCCCCGGGGTCATGGTCAACAAAATTATAGGTATAGGCGCCCTTTATTGCTTTATCAACCCAGGCGGTCCCGCTCCAGTAAGGATAAATGGTGGTGCTGGTTATACCCAGAGTGCTCAACTGGGTTAAAAGGGCGGTCTTTAAACCTGCAATCTCTTCCTGAATGCCCTCTGTACTGTTCCCGTCACCGTCATAATCCTTTCCTGTGCTGCCTGAACGGAATGTGTCAAATGACGACACGCCGCCTGTATGGCATGTGGCACAGATAGCGTTGTTAAGTTCGCTCTCATCCGCGGTGTGCATAGCCCATGTATGGCCGCCGACATTATTGCTGCTGGCATCAGCCATGTGACAGCCAACACAGTTCGTGGTCTGGTGCGCGGTTATACCGTTAGAATAGGTCTTGCCTGTATATTCATATCCGCCGTCCACGCCTGAACCATACAACATGGCGGCTCCGCCGCGATAATGCGGATTAACCTTTCCTGCGACTGTGCTGAAACTACCGCCGCTGTCGCGGCTGGCTATCGCGTCTGCAACTGCTGTAGCTCCTGCAGTTCTATACTGATGGCAGGAGATACATAAAGCAGAATCCCCAACCTCAGCCTGTGTTTTTGTGACGTCAGACGGGAATTTCACTGTAGGAATAGAACGACGTGCTGTGGGCGAACTCGCTGTCGGGTCATGGCAGGTGTAGCAGGAATGGAGTTTATAGTCTGTTCTAAGAGTAGCCTCCTCGGTAGAGTCAGATTTGCCGCCCACACCATCAGCGATGCTGTCAACAAAACCTTCACCGGAATGGCATCTCACACAGGACGTACGGGTTGACCCAGTGGCATATTTATAATGACTTGCACTCAAATCTGCATGTCCTGAGATTGACCACTGCCACGCCTCTTTGAAATGTTCACTTGTTGTGGCGTGACATTCTGTGCATGAATTTGTCATAGTAAGACCAAGGACGCGGTTCACATTGGGAAATATAACCCGGAATGTATGGGAGTGTAAGTCCCCTTTATCAAACCCGGCCTCATCATCTAACCAATCGGCCGCAGTCTTTGCAGTCTTTGGCATATGACATTTTGTGCATCTGCCCACGCCTGTCCCTTCAGGGTCATAAGTAATCTCATCCTCATCACGCATCACTGCCTCTTCACCCATATGGTCTAATACAGCATTTTTCAAGGTATCGTTTACTGTACCGGACGAAACATCTCTTACCATTTCATTGGTCACTGTTGTAAAAGGAGTATCCTCAGCATGACAGGAAAGGCATAGTGTATTATTATCAGTCCCGGTTTGGATTGTAATATTCTCGCCGTCATTGTCACTACGGCTGGTAATTATCTGTCCTTCCTGTGTTGCACCATGAGGGTCATGGCAATCAAAACAGGAAAGACCAGCCGCGGCATGAGGTCCGTTATACAGGTCAAGATACTGCTGATGATGACCTTTAGAGGTCACAAAGTTCTTACCTAAGACATTGGTAGAATTAATCAGATAAGTTGATGAAAGAAAATCTAGTCCCCAATACTCACTGGATGTTGTTGTATGAGTATAGAAATTAGTTAATGTATCGCCTGGTCTGAAAATCCTCTGTAATGTGGTATCAAATGGGAAATCATAATTAGAGGGGGCCCCGCTGCCTGCTTCGCCTGTCCCGCGGGTATGGCACATTCCGCAGACCTGGTTTGCCAGATCAGTGGTAAGGTCACTTGAATTTCCGGGGTCTATAATATCTTCCGGACTCTGGGTAACGATATGCTTACCACCAGGTCCATGACACATTTCGCAGCCGATAGGCATTTCAAGATAACTGTGCTGCCATTCCCCTGTAGAAGCAATGTAATTCGGCACATAGTCTGAAACATGGCATCCGCCGCATCGCCTTTCATATGCATCATTCTGATTTCCCTTGGAGACAAATGTATCACCTGGACCATATATAGGAAGGTTAGAACTGTCATACCAGTTTGATGCATCATATGTTGTCCAGTCCCTGGCTTCTACATTATAGTGGACTGGTAAGATATAGTGGCTATTTCCCTGCTGTGTGACGTATCTCTGTTTCCACTTACCACCTATGGTCTTATTGACTGTATAGGTAACCTGGCCAATCTTAACAGTATAGTTTCCATCTGAATAACCTAAAACAGGGGCATTGGTTCCGTAGGCGCTGAAACTGCTGTCAGTTGAAAGGTCTAACCCTTCTTTAAAATCATCTGTCCCATCAGCATCGCTATCCGCCACTACTCCCGGTGAGTCTGTTGGATAACGCAGTTTCTTGGTATGCAGGGTATCTTTCCATGATTGATACAGGGCATTATGGCATACCTTACAGCGCACAGAACCTACATATGGTTTGTCATTGAAAGTAGAAAGTTCAAAATTCTGTGACGTGGTATTGCCGGCAGTTATTACCTTATCAATAGCAGTTGTTGTCTCATAATTATTCAAAGAGGCGCGCAGGGTATATGTATTGGGTTCAACGCCTGAGAGGGTATAATTACCGCTGCTATCTGTGGTCGTGGTATGGTCACCTTTGTCTGTGGATACTGTTACATTTGCCAGTCCCCCACTCCCTGTAACAGTCCCTGAGACCTTGCCCGTGGTCTCCTCTCCTTTGTCACCTCCTCCACCACCGCCGCACGCCAGGGCTAATCCTACGGCCAATAACAATGCAATTATTATTAAACACCGTTCTCTAAATTCATCTTTAAACATTTCAAAAACCTCCTTTTACATAAATTTAGCCATGACTTTCTAATTTACAGTAAACAACTATGGCATTTCAACTGTAAACTGTTAACTGTCAACTTTATTTCATCTATGGCAACGTTCACAACTCCCACCGTCATCCGGGTGTGGTAACCCGGTACCGGGCATATGACATGCCCTGCAATCGCTTCCCGATGTGTGTGCAGTCCCGCCCGGCCTGTCCGGCGCAGCATCGTGTCCTGGCGTTCCTTTATGACACGCAGAACAACCAACAGCATTAAGGGGCCAGTGGCAGACTGAACAATGCCTCTGACTGCTTCCACTCCACCCTGCGGTATGATTCCGCGGTGCAGTCTGTTCGTGGCACCGCACACACTCGTCCATCTGATGACACTTTGCACACCTGTCCCTGTCAATCTCCGATGCAATCCCATGCCCGCGCTGTCTCCAGTGGTTGGTATGGTCAGCCGGTGCTTCATTCTGATGGCAGTCAACGCAGGAATCTTTTCTGTGACAACGGTAACATTTTGCCTCACCGCGCGGGTCAATCCCTTCTTTTATTAAATCACCATGTCTCTTCTGCCAACCAACCAGATGGTCCTGTGGACGGGTCTCTTTTGCCTTCTCGCTATGGCATTGCTGGCAGTTAATTTCTTTCTTATTCTTTTCATGACATCCCATACAGGTTTCCATACGGGGAACCTGTAGCATGGTTGGCTTATCTACTTTATCTATTCCCTCATGGCAGATTTTACAGTCTATATGACGTTCTTTATAGTGATTTTCATGCGAGAATCTGACGTCCGGGAATTCACACCATTTTGCCCACTCTATCTTCTTCTCACCTGGTATTCCTATATGGCATTTACCACACTCGGCTGGTGCAGTCTTATGTTCTTTGATTTCTTTTAAACCTGCCTCTTTATCAACATCATGGCATGTGGTACAGACTGTCATATCAGGTATTGCAGGGAGTTCGTATCCTGGCTTAATGGCATGGCAGGATTCACACTCTATTCTCTGCTTGAGGTGGTTCTTATGGCTGAACTTTATTGGCCATTCTTTACAGCCTGAGGATAAAAGTCCCAGAATTAACACCCCTAAGAATATCACTATTGTCCTTCTTTTCAAGACAGCCTCCTGTCAAAAATTACATTTTATCCCTGTTTTAAGTGTATGATACACATCAAAATCATCGTCTTCGGCTTCGTATCTTATTTCCCACTTTACATCTTTTTTCTTCCACGGCTTTAATTCCAATTCAAGAAAAGCAGTCCGCACATCATCCCTCTCCTGGCTTGTATAATAATCATATTTGTAAAGAGAATAATATGAGCCTGCCTTGACTTCTACGTTTTTATTAAATTTCTTCTCCGCCTCAAAACCTAAAGTCCTTATATCGTCGTTTGAACTCCATTGCTCGGCAGTGAGAGAGAACTCTGTATCTTCAAGCAAGAATTCATAAATAGAAATGGTAATAAAATACCTATCATATTCGTGATTAAAATTAGTCTCAGTTGTATCTTCTACCAAATCCCGTGTGCTAACCCCTGCCTCTATTCCCAATTTTTCCCCGAACCCTTTACGGCAGGAAAAATCATACTGATGGAACGGGAAATATTCGCCAGCCACCGGATAAAATGGAGAAAATTCTACGGAAAAATCCCTTAAGGTCTCCAGTTGCCTGAAATAAGACGCCTGAAAAGAGAGGTCTTTGTCAGGATAGTTCAGATTTGCGCGTAAAGATGCGTCCCTTTCTTTTTTATCCAAGAAAGAGTATTTTCCATTCAGGTTTAAGTTGTCCATAACCCTCTGCCATCCGCTTAAAACCCAGAGGTCATCGTTGTGGTCACCCCAGGTGGCATTATCATCCTCTACATAGACATAATCCAATCTCAGTCTTGTCCCATCTAATGGGTGCCCTTCAATACCGGTTCCTAAAATCCAGTCGCCTGAAAGAGAAGATTCGTAAAGATGCGTAGGCACGCCCCCGTAGAAAGAGAAATCAATATTCTCCCAGTAGGGCTTTAGTTCTAATCTCGCCCCATCAAACTGGACCGTCTCGCCTTCATAGACATATTGCCTGCCTAACCGCAGTTTTGACAAATACTTCACATCATTAAAATCCAGGTATGCCTGATAGATGCGCCCATTTATATTATCCTGATAAGTATCGGTAATATCAGCGAAGGGATAGAAACTATTGCCTGACTGGCGGCCGTCAATATCAGCGGAGAGCCGGCTAAAGAAGGAGCCTGTGACTTTATCCTTTCCTTCCTTACCCAAATTTAACGAAAGATACTGGTAGAAATCCTGGTCTTCCTGGGTTTCACTCCAGCGCACCCGGTATTCCTGACGGCTATAACCATGTATCTCAGGCATAGTTGCTGCTTCTAATCCTACACCAAGGACACATATTATTATGAGTAACCATATTAAACACAAACTGTATTTCATATAATACATAATTATAGCAATTTTCATGCCAAAGTTAAATTCAGATATGTCTGATTTATATAACATGTTGTTTATAAATGTGTTACATAAATATTAGATTGCTTCGTCACTACGTTCCTCGCAATGACTTCATAACAATATCTCACGGAATTGCGTGAGAATGACGGGTTACCGTATCTTTTTTAATTTATCCCGAAATGTGGAGGGTTTCATTTTCAATATCTCTGCTGCTTTGCTTTTGTTGCCTCCTGCCATCTGGAGAGCAGAGGTTATAAATTCTCTCTCGGTAGAAGAAATTACCTCCTGAAAAGAATACTTACCAGGTTCTAATATTCTCCCGTTAACTACAGGCAATCTCATCTCATGGGGTAGGTCTGTTAGTTTAATGTTCTTTCCAACTTTTAGCAGGCTAAGACGTTCTATCAAATGTTTCAATTCCCTGATATTACCAGGCCATTGGTATCCCATTAAGACATCTAAACATTTTTAATTTGTGTAATCATTTCTTGTGGCACTTATAACACATTGCCCCATCTTCCATACTCTCTTTCAAAAAGAATGCAAGATTTGAGCCATGCTGGTTATGGCAGGTCACACAAGTAACCATACCTTTCTCATCTAACTTCATCTGGCTATCCTTAGGGATTACTATCTTATCAGTTGGAATGACATCTGTGGGGTGCGGGATTATCATGCTATCCTTATCATGGCAGGTGGTGCATAGGTCTGAGACAGCGCTTTTAAGGTTACTTCTATCTATCCCATTATGATGGCCGTGGCATAAGAGGCAATTGCCCTCTTCTACAGGGAAATGGGTAAATTTAACCTTTGTAAATCTGTCTTCTTTATGGCAGGAAAAACAGAGTTTTGGAACATCATTGGTTAATTGATATTTATTATCTGAGGCATGGGGGCTGTGGCACTTAA
Organism: uncultured Planctomycetia bacterium; assembly: GCA_964449965.1. Classification (GTDB taxonomy): domain Bacteria; phylum Omnitrophota; class Gorgyraeia; order CAYVEO01; family CAYVEO01; genus CAYVEO01. The sequence continues at coordinate 30,408 of CAYVEO010000006.1, read as the reverse complement.
TACACTGACCGTTTTTGACAGGGGTATGGGTATGCCCTTTTTTGAATTCATCAGCCTTATCACTGTGGCAGCCAAAACATAGTTCAGAACCCTGGGCTACTAATGAAAATGCCTTTGGGTCATGGCATGATTCACATTCTTTTTGAGCGAATGGAAAATGGACGTTCTTCTTCTTGAACAATCCCTCCATCTTTTCACCGTGACATTGAAGACACGGCTTTTCCCCTCTCTCCTGCCACATGGTATTGTAGCCGAATGCAAGAGATGGTGTGATACAAATGGCTGCTATAGTAATAACCACCATGAACTTATTCATCTCATCGTCCCCTTCCTTCTATAAGTTCTTTGTGACAACTTATACATAAATTTTTACCACCCTCCTGTCGCAGTATAAACCTGTAATCACTTCCATGCGGGTCATGGCACGTAGAGGTGCACGTCATCAGATAACCTGTGTTAGGGTCCCTCATATTACCGCCTACTGGATGGGACAGCCCTAATTTATCGTTGGGGTGGCATGAGTAACACAAATCAATATCTGCCTGGGAAAAATTCTTTTTAAGGTTACCTTTCCTGGGATTGTCACCATGAAACTTATGGCACCTGCTGCAGTCCTCCTGTATAAAAGGCTTATGTTCATATCCAACATTTTTGTCCTTAAAATCAGCGTGGCACGGAAAACATAGACTGCCGCGCTCAGCCTTTCCCTCATTCTGGGAATGTAAAGAAACCATGCTAAAGATAAAAACTAAAGTAATTATTAAGATAACTAAAAATCTAAATTTTCCATTGTCATTTTGCATTTATAATTTACACCTTATATCTTGACATCTCCTTAACAAAATCCTGCGAATCCTTAACTAATTTATCTACTGTTAGTTTCAAATCTGAAGGCAATTTATTTTCTATTGCATTCGTCTCCTTTATATCCTTCTCCAGTGAAACTGATATTGCCTTTAGTCTCTGTATCCTTTCCTTAAGCAAAGCCATCATCTCATTAGATGCAAAAGCAAGTTCTTTTAATTCGTCATAATCCCTGAACTTAATGGTGTGAGATAGATTGCCGTTACCCGTATCTTTCAAGATGCGGCATAACCTGTGAATAGGCCCTGTGATTCTATGCACAAAGAATATATTTACAATTGTTCCCACGATAAGCCCTGCAAAATTTATAATAAGGAGACTTGGCAGGAGCAGCTCCATAGTCTTCTTTATCTTCCAGTGAGCTGAAAAATAGCTCTCTGTCAGGTCTTTGTTGGCTATCTTGTAAAATATTCCGCCGCATATTACCATCATGATAAAAAATATCAACTGTATCCCAAAGACTATTCTCAACTGCGAACCTTCTCTTATGAAAAACTTTCTTCTCTTGTAATCCTTCTTTGTTTTCACTTTTCTGTCACACCCCTCTCTTCTTTAATCTTTTCAAAATATTCCTTGGACAACTTTCGCGATTCTTCCTTTAATTCATCTGCACTTTTTTCTACAGGAACAGCCTCTTCTTGTTTCTTTTCCTCCTCAATCTTTCCTGGTTCTTCAGGAATCTTTACCGTCTCTTCTGAAGGTTTTGAGGGCATTGTAGTCTCCGTGATTATCTTCTTTCTCATTGCATACCTCGGCGGGAGTTTTACTGCCAATGAGTTAAGCAATTCATCAATTACGATATCCGTCATCTGGCTTAACGTCCTGATTCTTCCGAGCCCGAATACTTTTTCCCTGTCATTTCCAGCCCTGGAATGGGTAACAGCCATAATGATACTGCCGGTCCCGGTATCTACAATCCTGATGCTGATTGATACTACAGGAACGTCTTCATTTCCTATCCTCGTATATTTATACTCTTGCACAGCCCCTAATATAATTCCATCCACCTTGAGTTTTTTACCCATCTTCTGAATGATTTCGGTATTTAGCTGGGCTGTGGACCTGAGCCTCTCTTCTAAAAGAAACCTTTCCACTTCTCCTGATTCAACTACACCCAAAACCCCTAAGTTATATAAGCCCGTTAGAAAAACATTCCTGACCTTTTCCCCTGCATCTGCCTCACCGCTTATGTTATCAAAAGGCAGGATTGCCACTTGTTCTAAACGGGAGATTCTTGTATCGGTTCTTAAATAGACCCGTGTAGTCCTGCCGCAGCCAGCCAATATTACAAAGAGACATATAATAATCAATAAAGTATTTTTAAATCCCATAATTCCTCCATTATTATTCTCCCAGCGACGACACAATCTGTCTTGCTACCTTCTGGGTAAGTTCACTCAACGTATAGACCTCTCCTGCACTTATGAATGGGATACTGCCAGGTCCGCCTTTTTTTGAAAAGCTTGACATCCACATAATACCACCGGTCTCTACGTCTAAAAGCCGGACAGTCAATGTGATAACCGGGTATGACTCTGCCCCTATCCTAACCATATCATACTGGTCCACTGAACCCAGGACTATTCCCTGGGCACCGAGTGATTTTCCCAATTTTTGAAGTTTAGCCACATCAAGAGATTTTTCTAAATTAACCCCGGAACCATGGTCTATTCCGATTTCTTTTAATCCCTTAACCAACTCTCCTTCCTCAACTATCTCCACGTTTGTCCTTATCAAGAGTTCGGTTATAAATGCATTAGTTACACGCTCACCTGCAAAATGGTCAGCTGAGAGATTGGAAAATGGGACCACTGCAACCTTTTTTATGCCTCCGATATCAGTCTGGGGATGGAGATAAACCCTCAATGCCGAGCCGCAGCCACATAAAAATATCAGAACGATTATAAGTAAATAACATCTGATAAATTTCATAATACCTCCTGTGAATTAGGTTGACAGGCGAGACGCCCGTCCTACATTAAAAACTCTTCGTTACCTGTATATACGTAACCTGTCTATTACCGGTAGATTCTTCCTGGCTATATATCTGATGGCTCAGGTTTATATAGGTCTGGTTTTTGAGCCTGAATACCATCTGCCCGTTAAGGGTCTGGTTCGAACTGGTATCCTGTCTGTCTAAATAGGATAAATTCAGGTCAAGCCATTCCTTCCATCTCCAGCTCAATCCGCCTGACAAGACTATCTCGTCGCTTTTATCTCCGCTATCCGGTTTGTTCAGGTAGTAGTCAATGCCGCTGGATGCGAATAATGCAGGAGTAAATTTATACGTCAGGTCAAACGAGAGATTCTCCTGCCCTGCCTTGGATGAAGAATCCTCGGATTTAATCCTTGTATCAGATATATTATAACTCAATATACTGGAGGATTTACGAGTGGGTGTTGTATAGAGATTGGTGCTCAATGTATCAGTCAAACTTTTGGAATTTGACTGGATACTTTTTGTTGAGGTGATATTGTAGGCTAAATTCAGGTCTATCCCCTCTCTAACCCCAAGACTCGTTGATATTCCTCCTGCATCTGTCTCAGAAACAAGCACGGAATCTAATTCATTTCTTGAATTGGAATAATTCGTATTTATATCGGCTATATTAGATAGTTTACCTGAGAAATTGATAAATACTGAGTTATTCTCACTCTTGCTGCCCCCCTCAATCTTTGACAGGTACGTGGTATAACCTGTGGAAACGAAGGTATTATTGTAAGGCTCTAACCCAATCGTATATGATTCAGTTATATTAGAACTCTCACTCGTGCTATTAGTATCTTCAAATTCAAGCAGGTTACCTGAAAACCTGGCAGAGAGCGTAACCTTATCCATAGGGGTAATATTGGTCTGAATAGATATATTCTGGGTCAGTGTTTCACTCTGGAGAATGTCCTGAATCATGTTCCTGTATTCGTATATGCTATAATTACCTGATATATTCACTACCTCAAAGGGTTCCAGAGAAAAATTATATCCTAAAGAACTGCTTGTAGACCGGCGTTCCTCAGGTATTGCAGTTGTCTCAAAACCGCCCCACTTGGTAACAAATGTTCCGTCTGCCTGGAACTTTTGCACCCTGTTATTCAACGTATCTGCTGCATAGACAAATCCGAACCTGTCAGCAGTTATACCCTGGGGCGCGGAAAATTGTGCGTCGCCTGAACCAAATCCCCCCCATTTTGTAATAAAAGTGCCAAACAAGTCAAATTTCTGGACCCTGTGGTTATTTGTGTCAGCTACATAGACAAAAAAACTACCATCCACTGCTATGCCCTCAGGCGATGAGAAGAACCCGTTATCAGTGCCAAAACTTCCCCATTTGGTAATAAAATTACCTGATGAATCAAATTTAATCACCCTGTGATTCTCAGTATCTGCCACATATACATTGCCGCTTGAATCAATTGCTATACCTGCAGGGTCAGAGAACTGTTGATTACCTGAACCAAGACTTCCCCATGACAAAATATGGTTACCATCTGAATCAAATTTTTGAATCCTGTGGTTCTCAGTATCTGCCACATATACATTGCCGCTTGAATCAACCGCTATCCCTTCGGGATAGAGGAACTCACCATCGTTTGAGCCTATCCTTCCCCATGATAATAAGAATGTTCCATCAGACCTTAATTTCTGGACTCTATTGTTTTGTGTATCTGCTACGTAGATATTACCGCCGCTGTCAATGGCTATACCCTCCGGGGCATTGAATTGTCCGTCACCCCCGCCAAAACTGCCATAGGTATTAAGCAGGTTGCCTGATGAATCGAACTTTACGATTCTGTTATTACCCCTGTCTGCTGCATATATGTTTCCTGCCCCATCAACTGCTATACCGGCAGGGTTAAGAAGAGTAGAACTGACTACACCTGTGGCTCGGTTAATAAAATCCTGCTCTGAATAGGTGAGGAATACCTTGCTTGTGCCTAAAGGATAATTGGTTATGATAGATTTTGTCTGACTCGTATTATCTGAAAGGTGAGGGTCAAGTCCATCTATAGAGTTGTTCTCGCTATAACTTAATGTCATCTCTGGTATTTTATCCATAGTTAATCTCAATGTAGTATCAATCGTATCTGTCTTAAGGCTTCCCCCTTGCTGATAGCCCTTGTTTTCAAATTCACTGTATCTGGTGTAAAAATTGTAATCCTCTCCCTGTAAAGTAAGATACCCTGATGGTAAAAAATCACTGTAAGACCTGTCACTTCTCTGGTCCAATATTGTGTCTGTATCTATACCCAATATGTTTTTGCCCATAAACTGGTCCTTAAAACTAAGGTGCATACTCTCCTGCCACCGGTAATAAGACTGGACGTCCTGGTCCACATTTTCGTAGGTAACGCTTGTGTAACCTTTGAAATCTGCTCCTGATGCAGGATGTGTCCATAATAACAATATTACAGTAAGAATCACGCATGATATAATTTCCCGCACCTTTAAAAGTACACCTCTTCTGTCTTTGCTGTTATAATATATTTCCTCAATTCCTCCGGCATACTGCCTAATCCTTTCATGTGGTCTTTCAGGAATGAGTTCTCCACAATAGCCTTCATGCCCTTTAACAAACAATCGCGTTTCAGGTCATTGCCAGTCATCCAATACCACGACGGCAATTTATCCATATAATAACTCTTATAACAGGTTAGGACCTCTTTCAGGACATCATCCCGGACCATTCCCTTTGGTTTTATTATGGGGTATACTAAGTTATACTTAGAATAATCCTTTATCTCAATAAAAGGCTCAAGGTCCTTGTATATATTTGCATAGGGCCACGGGGCTATCATTAAAAAGTGCATATAGTCAGAATCGTATATCTTAGCAAGCTGTAAGGTCTCGGCAATTGTCTCCTTAGTCTCATCAGGCATACCAAGTATAAGCGAACTCTCGCATATCATTCCTGCATCTTTAATTAATCTTATTGCCTCCCTGGACTGTTCAAACTTGAGCTCTTTTTTGAACAGGTCAAGCCTTTTCTGACTCGTAGCCTCCACCCCGACGTATATGAAGAGAACGCCTGCCGCCCTGTATTTCCACAGGATATCACTGTCACGTATTATATCCTCAACGCATGTCTCTAACAGGATGTATATGCCCAGATTCCTTTCAATCAATGTGTCAAGTATTTTTAGCCAGCGTTCCCTGTTTCTCGTCGGATATTCATCTGCTATAAAGAATACGTTAACGCCGAATCTTTTATGGATATATTCTATCTCATCTGTAAACTGAAATGGATTTCTTTCCCTGTAACTTCCCTGCCAGAATTTATGCTGGGAACAGAAGGCGCACTCATGAATACACCCCCTTGAGGAACTTACAATGGAGACGTGAGAATTGTCAATGAAATATAATGGATAATCACTCCAGTCCACAATGTCCCATGCCCCGTCTATTGAATCAAGGTCTTGAATAAATTCCCTCGGCTGGGTACTGACTGCTCTTTCTTTTTCCCAGTAAGCTACCCCCTTTATCTTTGATACATCTCCTTCTTTTAGAATAGTGCCGAGTAACTCAGGGATTGTCCTCTCACCTTCACCTAATATGCAGAAATCAACATCCTCATGATAATCTCTAAGAACCTCCTCCCACATGAATGTTGGGTGGACCCCTCCTAAAAGGGTAATAATTTTATTGTTAATCCTCTTTGCCCTTTTCAGCACCTCTACGGCGGCATAGAGAGTAGCAGTAATAGCAGTTGACCCTACAAAATCCGGCTTGAACTCATATATCTCAGTCTCAATCTCGTCATATCCTGTAAACTTTGACATGGCATCGTATATAGCCACCTCAAAACCTGCCTTGCGTAACTCTCCTGCAATGTAAATGAATGCTAAGTTAGGCCACCTTCCTGCAGATTCTACAACCCCGCAGTGGTACGGCGGCGTTATCAGAAGGACCCGTTTATTCATCTTTCGCGCACCTGAACCCTATCATCTCATCCTTAACATAAGGCATGCTTATGTATCTGTCGCTGCACCGTGCCCCATGGTCGCCATATCCAAACCATGAACCGCCTTTCATTACCTTTTGTCCTTCTCCATAATGTGAATTTTTTATAGTATTGCCTGGATATGGCTCATAGTCTTCGTATGTCCATTCCCATACATTGCCTGCCATATCATAGCAGCCATAAGGTGATACCCCTTGCGGATAACTTCCAACTTTTAGAGAATCCCATATTTCACTGTCACTGGTATTACACTTATTCTTGTCCCATACATTTCCCCATGGCCATTTTCTGCCGTCTGTCCCTCTTGAAGCCTTTTCCCATTCCGCCTGTGCAGGCAGACGCTTACCCGCCCATTTGGCATATTCATTTGCATCATACCACGAAACGTTCACTACAGGAAAATCTTCCCTCCCCGCAGGGAAGGTATGGTCCGGTTTAAATTTCTTATACTGGCCATTTGTGACCTCATACTTATCTATGTAAAATCCTTTTAAAGAAACATCGTGCATGGGCTTTTCATCATCTTCACCATCGTTCGCACCCATGATAAATTTACCTGCCGGCACATGAATCATCTCTTCCAGTTTTGCTGACGCCTCTTTTTCAGACTCACCCCATGTAGATGTCCATAAAATACTCATCCCAACCAGAGAAAACCCGATTATGATTTTTTTCATCTTCTTATCTCCACAGCATAAAGGTGGTTAAAATCAGGGCCTCCAGAATCAAGTTCTTCTCTCCATATATGTTCAAGTCGGAGTATGTGTTTGCCTGGCTTCAGACCGGAGCAGAGTTTAAAAGCCTGAATGTATCTTTCTCCCTGAGTAAACCTCTCTAACGGTTTATTTGGGTCAATAATTCTTTTCATCGGCTCTCTGCCTGATTGATAGACCTCTTTTAATTCAGCATTTGCACAGGTATTAATCAACCCTGCGTCTAATTCATTTTTTCCGCCAGGGTCTATTGTCACTTTATACTGGTCACCATAAAAATCCATACCAACCCAGAGCAAAACCTCTATTCCTTCAAAAGGTATTAAACAGAAGTTCCCTACCTCACAATCTTCAACAAATCCCTTCTTCCCGTCAAACTGGCAATTATTGCAAGGGATACTCCACCCATATCTACCTTCTGTCCGCTTATAACTTAATTCCTCCAGATTCTTACCAGTCTCTCCATGGTAGAAATAACTCAAAGGCATGGCATGGAAAAGGACTAATTTACTGCGGGTCTTCATATTATTTTCAGTTACCTTCCAGCCGATATTAAAGGATACCATTAAAAGGAGCAGTGTTATACCGAGCCAGATTAGAACTGAGGATTTGATTTGCATTCTCCTTGCTAATCTATGCCAGATGAAGATACCGCTAAACACCATGATTGCGAAAAAAATATGCTTTATGATTAAGAGGTAAACCTGTTTTGTCCCTAAACTATCTACCCATTCTAATCTCTGGTAGGTTAAAGCACGGAGGACACCTGTCACAAGCACTAAAACCAGACTTACCCAGAATAAAATATTTGCCTTGCCAAAAAACCTTTGCCATATTTTATAGGCAGTCTCACTGCCTTCTTTTGAAATTTCCTGATATAAAAACCATACCACTATGACTGTAACAAACCAGCAGGCGGATGATAAATCATGGAGATAATTATTAAGTAAGTTTAACATAATTTAAAAAAATTTTCCAAAAGCATGGATTGTCCTGGAAAAGACCGGCACACCCCAGAAACAGATTATGATTAAAATCAAAGAGATAATGGAAATCCATGCACACCTTTTCCCTCTCCACCCTTTAATTAACCTTAAGTGTAGATACCCCCCGTATAAAATCCACGTAAGAAGTGACCATGTCTCAATAGGGTCCCATGCCCAGTATCTGCCCCATGCCAAATTTGCCCAGACAGCACCGGATACTATCATGATGGCGTGTGTCAAAAAACCTAAGAGTATAAAGCGATAACTTAGTTTATCCATCTCTTCCATTCTTTTTGTCAGATACAGGACAGCCGCTGATGCTGAAAGGATATAAGAGCCGTATGTAAATAAAGCAAACCCGATATGGATATATAGCCAGAAACTCTTTAACGCCGGATTTAACGGAACCGGTGCAGTTGGGGTATTTAGGACTACGCCCAAAGATATAAATGTCCAGGGCAGGACTATTGCTCCTAATACCCGTCCTTTACTCTGCCTTATACTGAATAGTAAAAATATCAGGATTGTCAACCATGCACCTAAGGATACCAATTCAAATAAACTTAAAAATGGCGGATGGCCAATACGGAACCAACGCCATATAATCGCAAATGTATGGATGAGCCAGCCTGACCATGTTAAAATATCCATTCTTTTTTTCTTATCAAATACAACGCTCACTAAATACCCGAATGCAGCAATTGCATATAAGAGAATGGTGAGCCAGATAAGTAAAAACTCTAACTTCATATCAGTATAATCCCTGCTAAAAAGATAATCCCTAAGACAAAGCCGAAGTACACCATATTAAGATACGGGTCTTTTACCAAGCGGAGACCGCTCCATCGCCTGAGTTCCTTAAAGGTGAGATTATAATCGCCTATCTTTCTGGTCTCCCCGAGTGCCATAACTTCTTCACTTGAGGATTCTTCATGCTCTTTAATAGCTATATGTAAATTCTTTTTATCCGGGAAATACTTCAAGTTTAAGTTAAGACGTTCACTACTTAACCGCACCTCATCCTGAGAGATTTCCCTGTTTTTTTCATCCTTCACTATGCTTAGATTCACAAATGAATTCAATAAAATTTTGCCCTCTGCATCTTTAATGAGTAGAGACGGAGAAAAACCCTGCCTGAAATGATATATATAAAACCCTTCAAATTTATACGGGTGATTGACTCTCACGTCTGCTTTTATGGGACTATTGTTTCCTGATTGTAAGGTAACATGGCTCACATATTCTTCTATGCCCTGAGGACGCCTTAATTCTAATTTATCTAACCTCAATGAAAAACCCTTGTGATTCTCTTTAAAAAGCGGACCCTCATGTGTAAAAATATAATCGGAATGAACCTCCCTTAAAGTCTGTCCTTCAGCCAGAACAATTTCTCCATCAAACCTGAACAGTTTACTTAATATGAGAAACAAAAAACCTAAAGCCAGAGATACATGAAACCCTGTAATCAGCCAACCCCTCAGTCTCTTTGGATGCTTTAACTGGCGAAAGACCAAAAAGACTGTCCCCCAGACTAATCCTGCAAAGATAAGACCTGTGAGCAGCCATCTCATTCTACGCCTGCAGTGTATGTCTTAGTGGCATGGCAGGCTGGGTCACAACTGCCTGCTGAATAAACATTTATATTTACACCGTTCATAAAACCTGTAGCCAGGTTTGTTCCATGAACAGACCCTGGTGCTAATGCCGCAGGGTTGTTACCCACTGCCGCTATTTGTGTCCCTGCATGGCAGTCCCGGCAGAACTTACCACGGCTTACTGCATGGTTATAATGATTTGCACTACCATCACCTGTTGTCTGCTGGTCAAATCTAGTCCCTGTCTCAGTTCCCGACCCAGGGGCGCTTGCCGGGGTATAAACAGTACTTAGATGACACTTCAGACATAATGTATTATCTGTAGCAGACGTGGAACGTATTATGATATACTGATTATTTGACCCATGCGGACCCTCGGGGTCTGCATCAGTCTCGCTCCCATGGCAGTCACTGCAATACATCGTCTTTGGGCTGGTTGTATTAAACGGGGCTGCCATCGTTTGTATGTTTCCATTATTAGCAGAAGGCGTAGTATAGGAATTGGTATGCAGAGGGGCTACATTAAATGCCTGATAGACCGGGTGAAAGGACTTGTTATTCGGGTTAAATTCAATGGACTGGTCTGTATAACCTGTCGGCGGCGTCCCGCCGTAGGCAAAAGATGAATGACATTTAAAACAAAGTTGATGTTCTTTGTTGGCTGTATCATCCACGGTTGTAAAATTCCGCACAGTCCAACTGGTAGGCGCTACCCATGCAGTCCCTCCGTATGTCGGCGCTACACCCCATGTGCCTAAGAGTGCCCTTGATGCAATGTTAGTCGGGGCAGGATATGCGGCGCCTGTCGCCGTATGGGTACTATTGCCGGCAGTCCCATTATTTCTCGCCATGTGAGGATTATGGCAGTCAACACATTCCACGTGCCGGTTAGCGCCATAAAAGGCAGTCCCTGTAGGATATGCTGACTGGGATTCTAACGAACTATGCACGCCTGTCTTGCCTTTTACAGCGTCCAATGCAGGAGAAAGCGGGTGCCTGTATGTTTTGGAATAGAAAAGTGAATATATATTTTTTGCGCCTGTAGGGTTACCTGAACTTCCATGGCACCCTGAACCTGCGACACCGCTATTAGACAGGCAGGTCTTCTCTTCAATGTATCTCGTCATTCTCGGGGATGGATTTGTGGCACTGTAATCTGTATCAATGGCCCCGTGCGGGTTATGGCACTGGACACACAATTTAACATCCCTGCTGTTATACAATGCGGTTGTACTTCCATGTCCTGACCCGTCATAATTCAACGCGCCTGAACCCGGCCAGATTCTGTTCAGACTGCCGGTATGACACTCATAGCATAGATTATTATCATTGGCACGCATTAACAGATAATCATCCGGACCGCCTGTAGGAACAGGTTCTGTCCCCTCTACGCTGGCATGCTGCTCGTGGCAGTGGACACATTCGCCTGCCGCTGCAGGATGTCCTGTAGCAGTTTTATCTACTGAAGAACGATATACACCTGTAGTTGAATTACTATTTACATCGGTCCCGCCATGTTCAGTCTTGGTGAATGACCCACCGCTGCCAAGCACATTCTTGAGATAGAATGCAAGGGATATTACGAGCACCAATATTCCTGTGGATATTAGTATTTTTTTCATATAACCCCTTATTGATTATGACACTGCTGGCATGTCTGTAATATGCTCGTCCCATCCTCTAATGACGCAGTTGACGGATTATCAAATATAAGTCCGTATTTGTTTCCTGACCCATGTGCCTTATGGCACGATGGACACGAGGGTGTGTTATCAGTTGCAGGGACAGTCCCGCTTGCACTCATTACAGGAACACGTGAGCCTGTAATCCCGCTCCAGTTAGTATAATCGGTTTTTGTAGTTGCAGAGACATTTGCCTTTGCCGTAGGGTGTCTGGTCCATGGTTCAGGGTCGCCTGTGTTTACGAGTCCATGAAAATCCCCATGGCAGCCTCCACACCACCCGCTGAATGTGGAGTCAGTTGTAACGGGTTCATTATACCTTATATTGCTCACATCATAGTGTGTTGCCATCGGCGTCGTTGCAATCTCCCACACCCATTTAGCAAGGTCATTAGAACCACCTGCAGAATACGTAATTGCTGCCCCACCACTGCCAACGCTTGTTTTAAGATTCCTGTAATTAGTAGTACCATGCGGGTCATGACAGGATGTGCATGTAAGAGTCATTGAGCCTGTCCCTCCGGGAGGCGTCCCTGCCACACCTAAATTATGACCGTTAGGCGTAGAGTTTCCGGACAATGCCTGAAATGCACCTGCAGCCCTGTTAGCAGGCTGGCCTGCACCCGCTGCCTGCAGGACATCAGGGATGGATGTCTGCCCATCATGGCAGGATAGACATAATCCTGTTATAGCAGAATATAACAGTAACCTTGGCCATGGTCCACCTGCCTCATATCTTGTCCCTAACTGGGTGTAGTGAATAGTGTGGCAGTCCGAACATATAAGACTTGAAGTGCCTACAGTGTGATAGTCTCCTGCTGAAACAGGGACAGCAACAGACCACACAATGATTGCAAGAATTGCAGGAAGAATTTCATTGTTCCTCAAATACTTGAACACGACTATTCCCTTTTTCCAGGACATAGATATTCCCCTTACTATCAAAATCAATGTCTACCGGGAATAAAAAGTCACCATTCCCGCTCCCCATATTTCCCCATTTAAAGAGAAACTTCCCGTTATGGTCAAATACCTTTAAAGAATGCTGGAAACTGTCAGTAAGCCAAAGTCTATTATTTCTGTCTATCCCTATACCTGCTGGAAATGATAGTTTTGCTTCATCAGCCCCATGTTTACCAAAACCAGATAGGTATCTGCCGTCACGGTCAAATACCTGAACAGAAGTCCCCAAGGAACTGACTGCATAGACCCTGCCGTCTTCATCTATCCCTATATCCTGTAACATCTCAAATTGTCCTTCTTTAGTTCCGATGCCGCCAAATCTAAATCTGAAATTTCCTGACATGTCAAAAGAAAGAATTTCCTGATTCATACCATCAATAGCGTATAAATTCCCCGACTTATCAAGTGTGAGCCTGCCAATTGATATACTACTTCTGCCTAATTTAGAAAGATCTATATCTAAGATTCCTTCACCCCTAAAATTTAAGACTTTTAATTTTCCGCTTTCTCTTTCGCTAACGTAGATGTTACCTAATTTAACGTCAACAGCTATCCCCAGAGGTGAGATTATATTTTTTGCTCCATCAATCTTCTGAATTAGTAATCCATCCTTGTTAAATACAAGAATACGGTTATTCCCTGTATCACTTATATATATCTCATCATGCAGTTTATCAATAAATATTGACTGGGGTTCTGATATGCCCTCGCTTTTAGTTAACTCACTTATAGAATATAGATATTTTAATTTAGGCGTATCATCTGCAACTGCAACTAATTGCCTGGTCAGAATAAACAATATAACTATAGGCAGCATCATAATGTTATATACAAATTAGCATATTCTGCTCCCAAAGTCAAGCAAGAAAAAAGGGTGTCAAAGGTAGAAAACCTACTGACACCCTTTTGTTACCTTCAGAAGGTAATTCACTACCTTCCTGCGTCTCACTTACTTGTTATGACACTGCTGGCAAGCGCTGCCTGGTGAGGACTGTGCCGCAGCTGCATAACTCCACCTCAAGCTATCAGTATTAGCCGTAGCATGTGCCTTATGGCATGATAAGCATAAAACTCCATCAGCAGACTCATTTCCTGCCGCCTTATTGGTAGTATTACTACTATTGGCAGTTGCACTTGTAGCACTATCTTCAGCAGGGAACCTGCTTGCCTCTGTTACACCAGAGTAATTTGTATAGTCAACAGCGCTCAAATTATGAGCCGTTGTAGGATTCCCGGTCGCATGACGTGTATAAGGCGATGCTGTACCAGTATTGGAATCGCCATAGAATGAATCATGGCATGTCCCGCACCACTGGGATATATTACTCAGTGCGGCTCCACCAGTTACCTTTCCATAATAGTAAGTCGTCTCAGGATATACTGCACTTGCCAATGTCCCTTCAGCAGGACCTGCATTGATTACTGATGGTCCACCACCACCTGAGCCAGTTGGATTAAATCTCAGATTTCTGAATGCAGAAACTGAAGTACTGTCGGTAGATACACCATGCGGGTCGTGGCAATTTGTGCAGGTAAAGCCAGTCATTGATGCTCCACCCGGAGGAGTTAATGTAGCTGCCCCCTCACCTAAGTTATGCCCTTTACCCTTGGCTGTCTGCCCTGCGGCATCATTCGTCCCGTCTAAATCCGTGAAATTTCCTGCCGCAGGTGTACCAGACGGGGTTCCTTTCACTGCCGGAACAGTCGCCTGATATGTGGTATATTGAGAGCCTGCAGTATCATGACACGAGAGACATAGCCCTTCTGTATCGGCTGCCTTTAAAAGTCTCCCTGTTGGACCGCCACCCATTGTTGAACCCTGCTGGCTATTGTGCATAGTATGGCATCCTGAACAGTCCAATCCGCCTGCCCCCTTATGAACTGCATAGACACTATCCATTGGTAGAATCATTGCCAGTGCTATTACACCCATCACTATCAGAATATATCTTGCTATCCCCTTCATCTCTATCCCTCCTTTCTCTCTTATTTTTTTAATCCTTATATCTTTAGTCTTACACATTCTAATCCCCTCCCTTTAATAATATCTCCTTTACCTCTTCTCTAATCCTATTTATCTCAAAAGGCTTATTCACGAATAGTTCGGCTCCCTTTTCCCTTGCCTCATTTGCTACACCTTCACTGCCATAAGCAGTAATCATGATTACCTTTGTAGATGGATTGATTTCTTTTACCCTGTTTAAGACCTCAAATCCGCCTATCCCGGGTAGTCTCAAATCAGTTATAACCAAATCAAACTTTACATCTTCAATCTTATTAATAGCCTCTTCTCCTGTTTCAGTAGAAGTAGCCTCGTAGCCATTTTTATTTAAAACCTCTATCAAAGACCACCTGACTAATTTGTCATCATCTACTATCAGGATTCTATATTTTTCAACCATACCTATATTATTAGCAATTTCCGTGCCAAATCTATAATTTTAAGGAATGTGTTTATGTAACCCAATGTGGATTATATGGTTATATATGGAAATATTTTTGGGAGACGTCCCATTAAGGAAGGTTTTAAATCATGCAGGTTGCGAAATTATTCACAGTTTAATCCAAAAACTCATGGAAAATAGCGTAATACTTTGTAATTATTAAAGATATGTCTTGCGGCATTTCACGCACTCTTGCGTAATTTTTCTTATTCTCTTGTCAATCTCTTTACTTCGTTCTCAAAATATTTTTTTATTTCTTCCCACTTCACTTTCTTTAACATCTTTGGCATTATCTCTGGTTCAGCATCATTAAAATATACTAAACTTTTCTGAAGATGAATAAGATTAGAAACCAATTTCCCGTATTTTTTATTGTAAAACCCCAATATTTCATCTAATCCGTAACCATCTTTACATATAAAATACGAATCAATAAAATCCCTCTTTGCCCCACGAGTTGCTATAGCGTCTATTTTCATTGCGGCAATGTCTCTAATATCGGCTATATTCAATGACAAATATTTTTTAGGAGGAAAAATTAAGGGGTATTTATAGATAAAAAGGCTGAATTTTATCCCCTTAAATTCCCCTAAGACGGTCCCTTTGTCTGCCTGTTCCTCGTCAAAGGAACCCAATTTTGATAGTTCAGTAGAAAAAACTCTGGGCACAAATTCCTTAGAAGTAAAAAAGTCAAAATCTACAGAAATACGGTGTCCTAATTGGAGGGCTGCTGCCGTACCACCTGCCAAATATGCATCTTTTAAGATATTTGAACGACCTAATAAGGCCAGAATATCCTTCGCTCCCTTAATGAGCGTTTCTTCAAACATAATACCTCTTCCTTTGGTATATCTAATATAAGAGCCCAGTAATTAGCACTTTTTTGAGAATAGCCACGAAAATTAGACAAGGCATTTTTTATCTCTGATTTTTTAAAATTCTTGTACATCCAGGTAACTGCTTTCTCATCTCCATAATCAAGAATTCGCCTCAGAACGTATATCTTAGTTTTATTCGGGTCTATTTTTTTAAATTCTACATCCCAAAAATATTTTTTTAGGAACCCAGGAAGTTTTTTCATTATTTATATCTTACCAGAAATCCCCTCTAAAAGCAAGAAATTTCCACCTCAAAAACTTTATTGGATTTATTTTGGTTTCTCAATTTCAAATACCTGTATACGGCCATTGCCCCAGTCAACTACATAGATACGTCCCGTTTCGTCAATGGCTATCTCAGAAGGATTTATAAACCAGTTAGTTCCTGTTCCTAATCCACCAAATTCAAACCACAGGTTATAATCCTTATTAAATACAAGAACATTGTGCCTGAAACTATCTGCTATAAAAATATTCCCGTCCTTATCTACGGCAATTCCTGATGGCTGGCTCATCTTGCCTACACCGCTGCCCTTTTGCCCGAATTTTAACAGGAACTTCCCTTCCTTATCAAAGACTGAGATGCGTCCCAGATAAGCATCTAAGACAAATATATTGCTGTGAGAAACCGTTATGTCTGAAATATTTTGAAATTTACCGTCATCATTTCCCTTTGACCCGAATTTAAATTTGAAACCATCCCTATCATCAAATACCAGAACCTGTTGATTCTTGTGGTCAATGCAATACAGGTTTCCATCCGCATCAAGGGTTAGTTTCCCGGGGAGAAGTTCTTTTGTTTCAGGAATATCGGAGAAATCCAGTTTATTGATAAATTTCCCGCGAAAATCAAGGATTGTCACCTCTTTTGCAGCGGGGACTGATATGTAAATCCTGCCGGATTTTGATACCCCAATACCGGATATAAGGCTAAATTTTGTCCCTATATCTAAGTCGTATAGAAATGAGCCTTCCAGATTAAATACCTGGAGCCTTACCTTTCCCTTATTGTCTATCACGTAGATTTCTCTATGCTCTACGTCTATAAATATTTCTTTTGGTTTCTCTAATGCCTCGCTTGCCTCTCTCTCAATACTGAATATGAATTTGGCTGGGTTAACCTCTTCACAAAAACCAGGGAAAGCGTACAGTAATATTATAATTAAGTAGGAGGCATATTTGCCTTGAAGAGGCATCTTTTGTGCGAGCGGGCACGGTGTCCGCCATCTTTTTGGCGGACGAGCGAGCGCAAAAAATGAGTGAAGTTTGACACGCAGGGGCAAACAAACGTCCGATGAGAGGTAAATATGCCTCCTACTTTTCTGCAAGAAATCCGAATTTTTGCATCTTGTATCTGAGCGCATCTCTTTTAATGTTGAGAAGTTTTGCTGCCCTGGTCTGATTCCCGACCGCCATGTCCAATGCCTGCCGGACTAATTCTTTTTCAACCTCTTCCATATCAATTCCCTGAAGAGGTATTTTAAACAAACCCTTTATTTCTTTAACAGGAACTGATTCGTAACCCCCTATCTCTATAGGCAGATGACTGTCTGATATAATTCCAATGTTCTCTAAAATCATTGCCCGTTCTATGACGTTCTTTATCTCTCTCACGTTTCCGGGCCATGCGTAGTTGAGAAGTAGTTCCTCAGCTTTTTTTGATATACCTTTAACATCCTTTTTGAACTCACTATTAAATTTATCAATGAAGAATTTTATTAATAGAGGGATATCCTCTTTTCGTTCCCGCAGCGGCGGAATGGTAATGGGCACTATATTCAACCTGTAGTAAAGGTCTTCCCTGAACTTCTCTTCTTTAACAGCCTTTGCTAAGTCCCTGTTACTGGCAGCGATAATCCGGACGTCAACCTCTACATCGCTCGTCCCACCAATCCTTTTGAATCTTTTATCCTCAATCACCTTCAAGAGTTTTACCTGCATTGATAACTTCATATCGCCTATCTCGTCAAGAAATATAGAACCTCCGTCTGCTAATTCAAACATGCCCTTCTTCTGTGACTTGGCATCGGTGAAGGCTCCTTTTTCGTATCCTAACAACTCACTCTCCAGAAGGTTCTCCGGAAGTGCGGCACAATTTACCTCAAGAAAAGGGCTGTCTTTTCTTGAGCCAGAATAATGAATCGTCCTTGCAACCAGGTCCTTCCCGGTTCCGCTTTCACCCAAGAGGAGGATTGTCGTAGTATCAGTCTCTGATACCTTTTTAATCATAGTGAATACCTCATGCATTGCCGGGCTCTTTCCAATAATGTTGTCAAATCCAAACTCTGCTTCCTGTCTTGAGCGGATAATCGCCACCTGCCGCCGTAAGCTTACCGTTTCAAAGGCATTTTTGATAATAATCTTCAATTCATCAAGATTAAAAGGTTTGCATATATATTCATACGCCCCTAATTTCAATGCACGGACTGCAGCCTCTGCTGTATCATGGGCTGTGAGCATAATCGCTATCGCCTCTTTATCAAATTCCCTGAGTTTTGCCAATACTGCGATACCGTCAATTCCACCAGGAAGTTTTACATCAAGCAGGATGAGGTCAGGAGACTCACCCTTAATCTTATGGATTGCCTCCTCACCTGTCTCAGCAGTGGATACGGCATACCCCTCCATGGTAAGGGCATGTTCTAATGACCACCTTACCAGTTTTTCATCATCTACGACAAGGATTTTAAATTTAGACATCTTTTATTGGCAGCCTAATCCTGAATGTAGTGCCTTTCCCTACCTCACTCTCCACCCTTATACTCCCATTATGCTTCTCTATAATCCTGTTACTGATAGAGAGCCCTAATCCGGTCCCTTGATGTTTTGTAGTATAAAATGGTGTAAAGATTTTAGCAAGATTATCTTTTGGAATACCTTTGCCTGTATCGGTGATGGAGAGTTCTGCGAATTTAGGTTCAGCCTTCGCTGATATTATTAACCTGCCCCCCTCAGGCATCGCCTGAACCGCGTTGAGCATGATATTTACCATAACCTGCTGGACCTGTTCCGGGTCTATCAGTAATCCCGGGATATTGTATTTATAATTCTCTTCTATTGCAACCTTCTGGTTTTCTGCCTGTTTCCTTATCAAGAAGGCCGCCTTTTTCGCAACATCAGTTATGTCGTATATTGCCATACGGGGCTCAGTCGGTCTGGCATAAGCCAAGAAATCCTTTATCGTCTTGTTCAGTCTTTCTATCTGCTTTATTATCTCATCCAGCACCTCTTTTTGGGGGTCATCTTTTGCGACACCTTCAGATAGAACTTGAATGGCAGCACCTATTCCTGCTAATGGATTCTTTATCTCATGGGCTATACCAGAGGCAAGTTCTCCTATAGAAGCTAATCTGTCTGCCCTCGCGAGTTCGCTCTCGTGCAGGACTTGCAGTTCTTTTTTTGCCTCATCTAACTTAGATATCATTGAATTAAAACTTTCACCTAACATGCCCAATTCATCGTTGGTTGCCAGATTTACCCGTTTGTTTAAATTACCTTTTTCTACCTCCTGCATTGTGCCTATGAGATGCGTTATGGGACGGCTGACGAATTTCATAGTAAAGAGGGATATTACTAATGATACAACAAGTATTGTCAGTATTGCAAATGAAATCATAACGTTTCTGTTCGTGGCAACATCTTTTATCATAGATGCCAATGATATATCCAGGTCCAATGCCCCCATGAATTCTTTTTCAACACCATGGCATCTCTGACATTCCCTTTTGTTCCTGATAGGTGTAACGAGGTGGAACTCATCATGACTTTCCGTAAAATCAAGTGTCCTATGTATATTTTCTTCTTTAAATATATCCATGTGATGAAAGTCTATCTTCTGTCCGATAAACTGGGGATTTGAACAAAATACTATCCTGCCTGTTTCATCAAATATCTTGATGGCTCTGATACCTTCATATTTGCCAACATCCTGCAATAACCTTTGGATCTCTTCTCTTTTGCCTGTGAGCATCGCAAGTTCCAGATGCTGATAGAACATCTGGCTCATCATACGATTGGAATTCCTGGTTTTTTTCAGCATGGCATCAGTCTGGATGTGGACTATAAGATATGTGAGCAAACCTATCAGGAAGGCAATAGTAATACATACAGACAATATTAATTTTAGTTTTAACCCGCCTTTTATTACTCTACCTTGTGACATTGTATACACAACTCCCTATCTTTCTTGTAATACAGGACATATTCATTCTCTGTCCCGTGCGGGTTGTGGCATGAGAGGCATGTGAGCATAGAACCTGTCCTCGGGTCTATATATTTTTCACCCACAGGATGGACAAATGTTCCCTGGGTAGGATGGCATGAGTTACATAGTTCTATACTCTCTTTCATTGTAAGATTTGGAAAATCAGTGCTGTGCGGGTTATGGCAGGATGTGCATTCACCCTTTGCTACAGGGGTATGGACGTATTTGGCGTCAAATTTTTTCTTTGCCTCTGTATGGCATTTAAAACACTGCATACCACCGGTATCTTCCAGCAGGAATTTATAATCTGAGGCATGCGGGGCATGGCATGTCGTGCATCCTCCGGACGCTACCGGTGCATGGACGTGTCCCTTTTTAAATGCCTGGACCTTATCACCATGGCAACTATAGCAAAGTTCATCCTCAGGCTTTACCAGACTGAACGGCTTTACTCCTTGAGCCGGTGCATGGCATAAATTACATTTCTTCTCGCCCACAGGCGCATGGAGATGGGAACGAAATAGTCCTTTAGAGTCAGAGGAATGGGGGTCATGACATGTGACGCACTTGGCTTTTTCAACCGGATAGGTAGCATGTGCAGATTTGAATGGACCTGACGAACTATCATGGCAGGACAGGCATAATTCTGTTTCAGGTTTCCTGATACCGCCAGGATTATCTGAGACGTGAGGGCTGTGGCACGTAAGGCATTCACCTTTCTTCACGGGATTATGAACTACAGGTTTATTAAGGCGGTTTTCAAAGTCTTTATGGCAGGTATAACATAATTTAGCCCCTGTATTTGTCAACAAGGCTTTATCACCAGAGCCATGAGCCTGGTGACAGCCTGTGCATTTACCCTCTTGGACAGGCGTATGTGCATATCCCTTTGAAAACTCCTTGAGTTTATCTTTATGGCAGTTAAAACACAATTGGCTCCCTGTATCCTTCATCAGGGATTTGTTTTTGGAAGTATGTGGATTATGACATGTGGGGCACTTGCCTTCCTTGAATGGCGTGTGGACAACGTCTTTCGTAAATATCTCTTTCTCGCTGGTATGACAACTTAAGCATACCCGGGCAATATCCTTTTTTAACGCCGTCTTAGCCAATCCATTTTCTTCCTCATGGCAGGTCTTACAGTCTTTCTTTTCATAAGGCGGATGGATATACTCATTTGGAAGGCCCTTCTTAGCATCTGAGGCATGGGGATTATGGCATCCTAAACAATCTGCTGCTTCTACCGCAAAGTTTAAATGTGCATCCTGAAACTTTTTATCCTGGACGTGACATGTAGAGCATAATTTGGATAAAGGATTATTCAGCAAGAGCGCCTCTTCTGAAGCATGAGAGTTATGACAGGTACTGCACCTTCCCTGTTTGACAGGAAAATGGACAGATTCTTTCTTGAATTGTGATTCTATTCCTGCATGGCATGAAAAGCAAAGGTCAGCACCCTCCTTCTTTACCTGGAACTTATTATCCCCTGAATGCGGGTTATGGCATTTCAGGCAATCTTTTTCCTGAACCGGCTTATGGATGTGCTTCTTGGTAAATTTTTGGACTAAGGCACTGTGACAGGTATAGCATAGGTTATCAGGAGAAGTAGTTAGAAGATTTCTTTCGTCTGATGAATGCGGCTTATGGCAGCCCAGACATTTACCTTCTTTTGCAGGTGTATGAGGGTGTTTCTTTGATAGCTCCTCCATTTCATTTTTATGGCATGTGTAACATACTTCACCATCTGCCTTCTTTAACTGACCATCAAAGTCACTCGCATGACTGTCATGGCAGCTGCTGCAATCGCCTATCTGAAACGGGTCATGTGTATATTTTTTCTTTTTCTCTTCTGTTACCGTATGGCACTTTAGACATAGTTCCTTTCCAACCTTTATCAACTGATAATTATTCTCTGAGGCATGAGGGTTATGACATGAAAGACACTCCCCTTCTTTGAAAGGCTTATGGGTATGAGAACTTTTTAACCTTTCTTCTTCTGCCTTATGGCATGAGAAACATAATTTATCCGCAGAATCGGAAAGAAGTTTTTCTTCATTACTTGCATGCGGATTATGACAGGAACTGCACTCCCCGTCCCTGAAAGGCGTATGGGTATGTGCCAACTTCATCTGGGATTTTTCTGTATCGTGGCAGGATAGACATACGTCTTTTTCTTTTTTAATAAGCAAATCTTTATTACCAGAGGCATGCGGCGTATGGCAGTCTAAACACGGACCTGATGAAAAAGGCGCATGAACGTGCTTTTTCCCTAAATCCTTCTCTTTGTCTAAATGGCATATAGTGCATAACCGGTTTCCGGGAATCTTTAAGCGAAGAGGCTCTTCGGAACTAACAGCATCATGGCAGGTATCACACTTCTTCTCTGATACAGGCACATGCACACTTTCCTTAAAAAGTTTCTTATGACTGGATGAATGCGGGTTGTGGCAGTCTGTGCAGTTGATTTTTCCCGCATCATACCCTGCGTGGGCTGAGACAAATTCTTCCTTTGCTGTCTCATGACATGAGGTGCAATTTCCATTGCCGGTATTCCTCAATTGTGATTCATTCTCTGAAGAATGAGGCATATGGCAGGTCAAACATTTGCCGTCCTTCACCAGAGGGTGAATATTCTCCTTTGCAAATTCCGTCTTTTCTTTACTATGGCAAGCGTAGCACAGGTCACTGTCTGTCTTGACAAGCAATTTAGGATTGGAAGAGGCATGCGGGTCATGGCAGTCCCAGCACCTGCCTTTGGTAATTGCCGGGTGGACGTGAGATTTGGTAAACTCTCCTTTTTTGTCAGAATGGCAGTCAAAACAAAGTTCTGCATCCCATTTCTTTAATTTAAGGGCATTGGTAAACCCATGGGTTTCATGACACTTAAGGCATTCCTTCTTTGAGAAAGGTTTGTGAACAAACTTTTCCTTAAGCTGCGGTTTTTTCTCGGCATGACATTCCAGACATTCTTTCTTTTTTGCACGCCTGGCAGCAAATCCATCGTCAGAAGATATTGCAAAAATAAGAGAAAAAGCAATCGTTATTAGTAACGTCTTTCTGCAACTCATTTAGTCTCCAATCCAATAAACTCAAAATAGAAACCTGGTTTTCGGACATAGTGGATAGTATCAGCCTTTTGCAATACCCATGAGTCATACAAAAACTTGCCCTTATAATACACCCTCACCATGACCGCAGGGTTATTCGGTTTCTTAGAACGAGAAGACACCTTTTTTGTTTTTTCATTCATCACGAAGTCCGGAATGAATTTAATCACCTTAGCAGAATAGTCTGTATCTGAGATAAAAAAATCTTCCCCGAATTTCACAACATGCTCCTCTGCAAAATCCTTGTTTTCTATGTGACGGATGATAAGTTTTATAGACCCTGGACCCTTTTCGCAGCCCGCGACAGTTAAATTTAAAAGAGAAAGGACAACGAACATCACATTTATATGTAAAAAGTAGGCATATTTGTCTTGAAGAGGCATCTTTTGTGCAAATATGCTTACTTTATCATTCCGCATAACTGTGTAACCCTGAAATAATATAATTCACCCCTATGAACGTAATTATCACCACCAGGAATCCTATGATGCTGAACCAATTTGCCTTCCTTCCCTTCCATCCCCTTACATACCTGAGGTGCAGGTATATGGCATAGACGAGGAGCGTGATAAACGACCATGTCTCCTTTGGGTCCCATCCCCAGTATCTTCCCCATGCCTTATTTGCCCATACTGCACCCGCAATAATTCCAAAGGCAAGGAATGGAAAACCAAAGGCGACAGATTTATATACGGCATTGTCCAATAGACCCTCTTCTGGTATATGGTCTTCTATTTTCAGGAACCTTATTATAAAATAAAGAGGTGCCCACAATATCAATGATATTGCCGCATCAATCAATCCCAACAGTATAATCCATCCTACGTTTTGAGTCCATTGTCCTAAGTGTCCGCTTCTGGCAAGTTCAAATATCAAGATTGGCCCAACTGCCATCAGGCACATTGAGTATATAGCCAGTCCTGCCTCTATGCCTTTTCTCTTGATAAGATATACAACTGCTGCCACGTACGATACGGCAAAGGCTGCATAAGATATAAAGAGGGCTACAACGTGTATAGTAAGCCAATTTGACTGAAGGGCCGGCACTAACGGCTCTATAGAACTATCTAATAGAGATGTATAGCCAAGAAATACCAAAGAAGATAATGCAGCAAATGTTCCTAACGCCTTCAGGTTATAAATAAAATCAAACACCAGATAAACCAATGTTATTGCCCATGCGAGCAGAAGAAGTGACTCATACATATTGGAAAAAGGTGGACGTCCCCCTTCCTGCCATCTTCTTATAATAACGATAGTGTTGAAAATAAAACCAAGGATGTATAATGCCACTGCACCGTTAGATACTAACTTTTTCTTTACGAATAAACTTATACTGTAAACTATGAGTGCTAAAAAATAACCTGCAAACGTTAGGTTGATGAACATGAGATTGCCACGCTCCTTTTTATCATTTTTTTATTCTCAGCAATGGATTTATATAGAACACAACTACTAATCCCCCCACTAACATAATAAACCCCGTATAAACCACAGGCACGCCGGGGTCTTTTGTTACCTGAAGTCCTGTAACAGTCAAATCCTGAGGATTGTAACTTGCCTGATAGAAGACATAGCCCTTATACTCTAAGGGATGGTTTACCTCTATCATTTTAGATTGGACGAGCCTATCTCCTTCTAATACTTCCAGTTCACTCTTGAAATCCTTTATTCTCTCTTGTGCCCAGTGATATACAATTTCTATATCCTTTTCCTTATCACCATGCATACCAGGGTATCTGGCAAAAAGCCATCTGTTAGAGACGTTACCTTCAGGTGAAATAATTTCAACCTGTAAGGCGGGATTATTAGGCTCATCTGTTCTGGTTACGGCCTCCTTAGTCTCAATATCTATTACGAAATCCGGTACGTAACGAAGCATCTTGATTTTATAATCCGTACCCTGAACGTTGTATTCCTTTCCTATCTCTACCGGATATACGTATTCAAAACTCTTCCCTTCCTTGACTACGCTCACTGTAATTTTCTGGGAATCAGAGTTATAGTGCTCTAATATAAAGTCTTTCAGGCGAAGGTTAAAATTCAATTTCCTGGAAACATCCCCTATAGAGAACGTGGATTTGGTTTCCCCTTCTTTGAGCCATAAGAAGCCTCTCTCTCCATTAACATTTCCTATGATAGCACCAATTATGATAATTATTATACTGGAATGCGTGATTAAAAAACCGATTGATTTCAGTTTAAAGGAAAACCTATTGATGGTTGCTACCGCGAGGTTCAGTATCAAGAGGACTAATAATGTGATGAACCACCATGAATGGAACAATGTTGTAAGTTTAAACGCATTTAGAATATCGTATGCTTCACGGCTATATTTAGATAAATATTCATCCTTAGTTAAATCCTGCGGGATAATAGTTCCTATGCAGGAGGCGATTGCAATAATAGAAAGCAGCGTTATCCCTGCATTTATAGAAGAGAAAAACTTCCAGATGGGATTATTGGTAAGCCAGTTTGAGGATTTTTTCAAATAATTGATTCCTTTAATTAGACTCTTCGCTACGCTCAAAGTGACATTATTGTATTGTCATTCTGAGGCGTAGCCGAAGAATCTCAATTTTGAAATTCCTGTACACCTTATTACTTATTCTGTTTTCTTTTTGTGGTCTATCTCCTTGTATGCCTTTGCAAAATCAAAGTCCGGGCTAAACTCGGGCGTATGACATTCCTTACAGGTAGCCTCAGTTGGAATCACAAGTCCTGTTGCGGTTGATTTCTCCTTATCCTTCATAACATCCATCTTCCCGTAGTCGCTGCCGGGTCCATGGCATGCCTCGCACTGGACATTGGCAAGGTCCGGGTCAGCTTTACCAATCTCATAGCCGCCTTTACCAAAACCTGTTACGTGACATTTGATACATTCCGGGTTCTGGGTCTCATCTTTTTTGGTTCTCGTATTATTCTCAGCCTTTAACAGGTCTAATGCCTTCGCCATCTTTAACCCTTCCCAGATCTTATATTGCTGCATATGACACATCTTACACTTCTTTACCCCTATATACTTATGGGACTCTTCTGCATTACCACGAGTGACAAATACCCCAATTACCCCAACAACAGCCAAACCAAACCAAACCTTATTCATATTTTCCCCCTCTTCTTATACTGTAAACTGTTAACTGTAAACTGTAAACTTCTTTATCTAATTACCCTGCTATCACCCCCCATCTCAATGAACATCTCCTGTGTTGAAATAACCTCTGGCTCATAGCGGTAGAAAAGTTTTGTCTCAACAGACAATTCCTCACGTTTCGGATAGGAAAAATAAAATACCGTTTCCTTAGTCTCGCGGGGTTTAATCCTGTTATCTGAAAGTATGGTCCTGCCTTTTAAGAAAAACTCATGGTCCTTCTTTAGTTCATTTCCATTCTCATCTGCCAATACCTTCTTGTATATCTTCTCATCCCGTGATATAATCCTTCCCTTTGAGTCTTTGACTATCATCTGTAGAACTAATTCCCTTGATGGCAGCCCTGTAGGGACCGTATGACCTGAACCAATATTTGTTATCTCCACCTTGACCGTGACCCCGTCGCCGGACCGTGCCGTATCTACTATCCTGACCCTCATTGCCTTACGAAGTTGTTCTACTGAATGGCCCCCTTGTAAATCGTGTAAATTAATCTCACCCGTAACCTCCTTTATGTCTGACCTTACTATCAAACCCTTAATTGCCGGCATGTGGCAATCCTGACATTGAACGCCTTCTTTTGAATACGGTCCTTCCTTCCATTCGCTATAAGTCCCTATTATGGTAACCTTATCCTTATTAAATTCGTGGCAGCCGGCACAAAATTCTGACCTCGCATGTAATTCTGAATGTTCCACTTTATGGACAGGAGACTCTGCATCCTTTATGGTGCTCCTTTTAACCTCACCCACATCTATAATGTAAGGGTTCTCCTGATTATTCAAATCCACCCCTTTAACGGTATGGCAGAAATCACACATGATGCCTTCGTTAGTAATCGCCTTATTTAATTCATAGTCATTATTTGCCCTGACAGCCGGGGCATGACAGCTCAGGCATAATTTTTTTGCCTCTTCACCTGACTCCTGGACAGCCTGCATATAAGCCAGATTAAAAATGGGGTCAAGGATGGATTGTGCATGCATAGAGTTCTTCCACTTACTATAAATCGCCTCATGGCACTTCCCGCAGACAAGGCTTGATGTATAGTTAGATTCTTCTATTTTATAATCCACATCTTCTGCTGCAATTACATAACTATTTGCAGCGAATAATAAATATAAGACCATACTAAATACAAAACTTTTCATCATAGTCCTCTCCTGTATTCATAAGGAATCTTTTCTTTGGTAAGACTGAGTATATAGACAGTCAGCGCCTTCGCCTCTTCATCTGATAACTCAAGATTTGGCATCTGAGAGTTTGGGTCAAAAATCTGCGGGTTCTTTAAATGGGCAAAGTGCCATGCCCACGGGGTCCGTTCAATATCCATGTCATTCCCAAAGTTAAAATCATCTATCGTTTTGGAACCTTCGTAAGTAATCTCAGGTCCAACGCTTTCTCCAATCCCTCCAATCTTGTGACAGAGGTCACAGGACTTTTCTTTATATAATCTTCTGCCCTCTGTCAAAAGGGTTGCTCCTTTTAATTCGGTCTCAAAATGGCACTTGCCGCATGAGGCTTGAATATAATATAAAGGCAGCATAGGTTTTTCCCAATGTTTATTATAGCCATGTGCATCCCTGACAGTAGTTGCCCTGCCCTGCCCTTCATGACAGATGGTGCACCCAAACCTTTCAAAGGGATGCCGTCCATGGTTAGTATGATATTTATAAGGATTCTCTTCGGTTTTGAGATTTGGGTCTTCCACGCCAAGATGGCATGTTACACACCTGTCAACCTTTCCTAATTCATCAACGACTATCTGTTTTACGGCGATATGGCTATTTCCCATTTGGACCTTTTCATAAAAAACCTTCTGGTATCTTTTCCACTCCTTAAAATAGTCCTTGGCAGGTGAGACTGCGAGTGTGACAAGACAGATTATCCCTGTTATACCAAACCATGTCCATAATTTAATCTCGTTATTCATAAACTATAGTATAGCCCTTCCTTCCATGGCCAGACCCATTCCCATCCAGGTCCGCGGAAGAATATCCCTATAATAGTCAAAGTAAACGCCACAAGAATGAACCATGCCATTATCCATTCAGCAAGACTCCTTTTCGAGAACCATCCTATTATGCCTTTCTCTTTATGTAAAAAGAGAGGGATAAGCATAAGAACTGTAATAAGCCACGTGGGAATGATGACAGGCCAGACGTGGAATCGCCATAAGAATATGGATACTGCCAGGACACTCAAGAATAGGAGCAATAGTGTTGGTTCCCTGTTTTTTTTCCATAGTCCTTCCCTCTTTATATTAATCTCAAAGTATGGGATTACTATAAGTGCTATAACGATTAACGTAGGCAATAACACACCTGCCACAACAGGCGGGAAGTAATGCAGCATCTCTTGTAATCCCAGGAAATACCATGGCGCCTTGGCAGGATTGGGCGTCTTAGATGGATTTGCCAATTCTTCCAGAGGGGCGTCAAAATAGATGGAGATAATTGCTAAAGCGGCTATTACGAGAAAACAGCAGATTACCTCTTTTATGATAAGCCATGGGAAGGTAAAGATTGTATCTTCCGGCTCTTTTTCAACGAGCGGCGTTGTTCCCTTTACCACTTCCATAAGACCATAGGTCTTGTCAGGGTCTTTGGGAAATATTTCGTTAGATTCTTTTGTTTTATCTTCCATTACAACGGCTTAGATATCCCTCCATCCTTCCTTACCCTCCAGAAATGGATCCCCATGAGGACAACAATCAAGGCAGGAAGCAAGATACAGTGTAAGACATAAAATCTTAATAATGCATTCTCGTTTACCACATTTCCTCCGAGGAGCAAGAACCTCATCTTATTACCTATCATCGGTGCATAGCCTGCCATTGTGGTCCCAACCGTAATAGCCCAGTAAGAGAGTTGGTCCCATGGTAGTAAATATCCCGTGAAACTCAAGCCTAACGTCAGGACGAGCAGCAAGACGCCAACTATCCAGTTAAATTCTCTCGGCGGACGATAAGATGCGGTAAAAAATACACGGCATAGATGTAAAAAGACTGTCAGGACCATGAGGTGCGCAGACCACCTGTGCATATTCCTCAAGAAAATCCCTGATGACACTACATATTGTATATCCTTCATATCCTCGTATGCCCTGGGGACAGACGGGTGATAATAGAACATGAGTAAAAATCCAGTAATAGTCAGGATGATAAATAACAGAAAACTTATTCCTCCTAAGCAAAAGGTGTAACATGTCTTAACGCCGTGTTTCCCTACCTTTACGGGATAGATATGGAAGAAGAAATTATTATAAACCCGTTCAGAGCGGTCTTTCTCAGTATCCGAGAAGTCACGCCTGAATATGGATTTGCCGATGCGCGAATTTATTAACAAGCCAAATAAATTTTTCATGCCTGTAGCCTTGTTTCCCTGTCAACAATCTTTGCCGTATCAACCACCAGTTCACCATCCTGGCTTAGACTCATTGCAAAACAGTCCAATGGTCTTGGGGCAGGACCTCCTTTTACCTTGCCGTCATTTGTGAAGAAAGAGCCGTGGCAGGGGCAGTGAAACTGGTTTTCTCCTTCAATCCATCTGACTGTACATCCCAGATGAGTGCATACTGCAGATATTGCAAAGAACCCCTTTTTATCATGGACGACAAACAGTTTCCGAGCCTCAATAAACGTCCATGAATCAAGTGAAAAATTTGAAGGTTTCCCTGCCTTGAATGCTGTTGGCGGTTCAAACAGGACGTTAGGGGAGAGATACTGATAGGTAAATATGCCTGTCCCGCCCAATGCCGCAAGTATAGAACCATTCCCGAGCATATAGAAGAATTGCCTTCTCGTTATTTTATTAGTTTTGTCTTTCAATTTCAAACATCTCCATCGTTATAGTCCCTGTAGGGC
>CAYVEO010000005.1:58568-65964 GCA_964449965.1 uncultured Planctomycetia bacterium | reverse complement strand
GACGAAAGGCGTTAATTGAAGCAGGCGGCTTTACAGTTCGTTCCATGGTTGGAGGTGAAGATACTGACATCGGATACAAACTGAAAGAGGCCGGTTACAGGATTGTTTATGAACCGCGTATGGTGGTTTATCACGACCCTGAGGATAGCATGAAGATTTATCTTAAAAGAAATTACCGCAATGCAAAGGCATATATATGGGTTTTTTATAACCGCAGTAAGAAAGAGGCTATGACCGATGACTTCTTTCCATGGATACTCCTGGCCCAGCCATTTTTAACTATTCTATGGTTTTTATCTATTGTCCTCATCCCTTTGAATGTATGCTTTGTCCCTGTTTTAATATTTGTATCCCTGCTTATTTTTGGGTCTTTTGTTCCAGTAATAAAAGAGGTGGTTAACCTGAGAGGGAAGAAGGCTGTTCTTCCGGCAGCCGCTCAGTTATTTTTACGAAATATTACGTGGTGCTGTGGACTGATAATAGGGGTGTTGAACCTGATTCGGTTTAATACATCCAGACAGGGGGAACATTGATACTTTTACTCAATCCGCCGGGTATAGAGTTTCACACGCGTTCGAGCCGCTGGGGAGGCAGAAAAAACAGGTCTGGTGTTATTTCATTACCCGTATTTCTGGCTGCAGCATCAGCGCTCTTGAGGCAGAATGGCTTACGGGTGAGGTTACTGGATGCAGCGGCTTCAAATCTGACTATTGAAGATGTAGCCGATTTAATCCGTAAAGAAAATGTTGGTATAGTGGTAATGGAGGTATCTACCACGAGCGTTGAGCAGGATGCCGGATTAGCAGGCTATTTGAAACAAACCTTTGGGGTGAAAACTGTTTTCATTGGAGCACATGTCAGCGCCCTGCCTGAAGAGACTCTGAAGAGTTATCCTGTTGATGTGGTATGCATTGGTGAATATGAAGAGACACTGGTCTCTTTATGTCAGGCATTGCTCTCAATTAATAAACCTTTGGAAGAGGTCAGGGGGATAGCATTTCTTGCTGATAAGGGGGTGGTTATTACCCCGGCAAGGGAATTGGTTAATCTTGATTCACTTCCTTTTCCTGATTATAAAGAACTACCCCTCTCTAAATATTATGACCCTATTGTCCGCAGGCGTCCCTGTCTGCCGCTCAGGGCAAGCCGGGGGTGCCCTTACAATTGTATATTTTGTGTAGCACCACAGGTCTTTTATAATCGCAAGGTTAGATACCGCTCCCCGGAAAGGGTAGTTGACGATATAATGCAGTTGATAGCCCTTGGTTCAAGAGAAATTTTTATTGATGATGATACGTTTACATTCAATAAGAAATGGGCAATAAGTATCTGCCATGAATTAAATAGAAGGAAGATAAAAATAGACTGGAGTTGTTTTGCACGGTATGATAACATAGATGAAGAGATATTAAAGGTTTTGAAAGAATCAAACTGCTACATGTTAAGATTTGGAATAGAGTCCGGCTCTCAGAAGATACTGGACTACTGTCAGAAAGGGATTACTATTGATAGAATAAAAGAGGCTTCCAGGTTAGTTAAAAGATGCGGTATGAAGACACACGTCACGGTTATGTTCGGATTACCAGGTGAGACCGGAGAAACTATGGTTCAAACCTTGAACCTGATAAAAGAACTTGACCCGGACTATGCTCAGTTTAGTATAGCCACACCTTATCCTGGCACGCGATTCTATCAGTTAATGAAACAAGAAGGGCGTCTCCTCTCTGACAATTGGTCTGACTACGATGGCAGCTGTAAATCAGTGGTCAGGCTTGGGGGGTTAGATAATGCTGAGTTGAGCCGCTTTGTGGATTATGCCTACAGGTGGTTTTATTTTAGATTGAACTATATTATCAAGAGATTAGCCGGTATCAGAAGCATGGATGAAATTTATTATCTGGTGAAATCCTCACTGGCTCTTATAAAGAGTGCTATACAAAACTCCATGAAGAATCCAGAGTGTTCTCATGACAGATAGAAGAATAATATACCTTATATTTTTCCTGTCTCTGGCAGTACGTCTTATCTTTGTCTCCTTATTCCCGTTAGATGCGCCAGATACACCCAGATATGATACCCTGGCTGTAAATATTATGAATATTCATGAGTATACTACAGGAGGTCAATCCCTGGACGTGGAAACGCCGCCACTGTATCCGGTATTCCTGGCAGGGGTCTATTCTGTATTTGGACATGATTTTGGCATCGTGAGACTGCTCCAGGCAATAATGTCAGCAATAATAGCTGTATGTGTCTGGTGGATGGCAAAGCAGATTTTTAAAAATAAAACCATAGCAGGTCTGGCAGGCTGCTTAGCATGTGTTCATCCGGAATTAGTTGTCCCGTGTTCGTATATTTTAAGTGAAATTCTGACTACTTTTCTCATGGTAGTTACTATGATGTTGATTATACTGGCTGCAGGGACTAAAAACAGAACCATATTCTTTCTCTCAGGAATAACTATGGGGCTTGCCACATTGTGCCGGCCAGTAACTCTTCTATTTCCTGTCTTCTTTATTTTATTTTTTGCCATATTCGGAGAGCGGAGGCGCCAGACTATTGGATGGGGATTATGTCTCCTCGTGGGAATGGTGCTCGCTATTTCTCCCTGGACATTAAGGAACTATATAAGATTCAAGGAATTTATCCCTATAGGCGTGGGCGGCGGGGCGAATCTTTGGATTGGCAGTTATCAGCCCTGGGATGGCGATTATAATTATAAAGACAGAACAGACCAGCTCCAGATTTTGAAAGGACGCTCCCAGATTGAGGCAGATAAGAAATTTCGCCAGGAGGCAGTAAAAAACATAAAGGCTGATATTGGCGGTTATTTTCGGCTTTGCATAAAAAAATTTTTTCGGTTCTGGTTTCTGGTGCCTGGCAGTAAAGAAGTCCTGAAGGAAAAAGAGCCATTTAAGATATTGCTCTATACATTTCATTATTTATTGCTCTTCTCCTTTGTCCTCGGTACGCATTCTGTTTTCAAAGAGAGAAATAAAGAACAAAGACTATATGCCATTTTTCTATTATTGCCCATTTTATATTTTACTATTCTTCATACAGTGCTTTTTGCTATCCCTCGTTATAGAATTCCCGTTATGCCCTTATTCATTATTTTTGCCGCAGCCGGGATGTCCAGTATATATGGAGTAATTCAGGGAATAAAACGGTAGGAATCTATTGTGTCCACTGCGAAGGTTTTTCTTGACATTAAATTCTGGATGTGGTAGGATAAAAACACATTTACAATAAAGGAAGGGACATAAAGAAGTTGGGATTTGTAAGGGCAGGGGTCTTCTTTGATATACTCCATAATCGTATATTTATTACAACCCTGATTGCATGGGTTATAGCCCAGTCTATAAAGGTAGCGGTTGGTGTAGTCAGAGAGAAACGGTTTGATTTCAAATGGTTTATAGGCACTGGCGGTATGCCGAGTTCGCATTCAGCAGGTGTGACGGCACTTGCTACTTCTGTTGGATTGATTCACGGTTTTTATTCAGCCATATTTGCGATAACCGCTATATTTACTCTCATTATTATGTTTGATGCCCAGGGTGTGAGGCGTGCAACCGGGGAACAGGCAGAGATATTGAATAAGATTATGGACGATATCTATCATGGCAAGCAGGTAAGGGAGGACAGGCTAAAAGAGCTTATAGGTCATACGCCTGTAGAAGTTTTAATCGGGGGGTTATTAGGTATTTTAGTTGCCGTTATTTGCATAAGGGGGCTTGGGTGAAGAATAGATTATTACTGCTTATAATAATAGGGGTGATTGGATTGGGTTGTTTAGGGTATCTATACCTTGTTGCCTTAAGAGGCAAACAAGAGGAAAAGGGGGCAGAAGGTCAGGCAGGTAAGCAAGGGACTGCTCAGGTTGGTTCATTACCAGTGACAACCGGCGAACAACATCCTTTATACAAAGAGGCGCTGTCTAAATTGAAGTCGAATAAAGACGGCGAGGCATTAGAACTTTTTCATAAGATTGTAACAGAGTCCCCAAATTCCGCTTCTGCTGATGAGGCATGGCTTGGGATTGGGGATATTTATAAAAAACAGGGCAGGATTCAGGAGGCGCACGATGCCTATCAAAAGGCAGTGAGCGGTTATCCTGATAGCAGCTCTATATCTCAAGCCCAGGAGAGGTTATGGGATACTAATATAAAACTATTATTCTCGCCATTAATAACGCCCAGGAGCAAATCCTACGAGGTCAAACCCGGTGACACGCTGATTGGTATTGCGAGTGGCTTCAATACCAATGTGGACTTAATAATGAGGAGTAACAACCTCAAGACCTCGCTTATCATGCCCAAAAAGAAACTAAAGATATCTACAGCTAAATATAGTATTATAATAGACAAGTCCCAAAATTCACTGACGCTGAAATCAGATGAAGAAGTATTGAAGGTATATAAGGTTTCAACAGGCTCAAATAATTCTACCCCGGCAGGGACTTTCAAGGTAGTGAATAAATTGACGGACCCTGTATGGTATAAGGTTGGCGCTATAGTCCCGTCCCAGAGCCCTGAGAACCTCCTCGGCTCAAGGTGGCTTGGATTGTCTAAGAAAGGCTACGGTATCCATGGGACAAGGACACCTGATAGTATTGGCCAGGCAGTTACCCAGGGGTGCGTCAGGTTGACGAACCCTGACGTTGAAGAGCTCTTTATAATCGTGCCTGTTGGGACAGAAGTAATCATAGTGGATTGAGGGTAAAAACAAGATGGCTGTAGTATCAGGCGGATTGGATTTTGAACGGCCTATCTTAGAATTAGAAAAGAAGATAGCAGACCTCAGGGTATTTGCGCAAAAGGAAAAGATAGACCTTAGCCAGGAGACGAAGAAGTTAGAGGAAAAATTAGAAGCCTCCAAAAAGGATATCTTCGGAAATATCACTCCCTGGCAGATGGTCCAGATAGCGCGGCACCCCAAAAGACCATATACGCTGGATTACATAAATCTTATCATGACAGATTTTGTGGAGTTACACGGTGACAGGGTATTCTGGGATGACATGGCGTTACTGGGAGGGTTTGCCAGGATAGACGGACAGCAGGTTGTTGTGCTCGGACATCAAAAAGGCAGGGATACTAAAGAGAATATATTGAGGAATTTTGGCTGTGCACACCCTGAAGGTTACAGGAAGGCATTAAGGATTATGAAAACAGGAGAGAAATTTGACCTGCCTATAATCTCCTTTGTGGATACACCAGGGGCATATCCCGGGATAGGCGCTGAAGAAAGGGGACAGGCGGGTGCGATAGCCTATAATCTGAGAGAGATGTCTCTATTAAAAGTGCCCATTATAGTTGTAGTTATTGGTGAAGGCGGCAGCGGAGGGGCATTGGGGATAGGGATCGGGGATAGGGTGTGTATGTTAGAGAATGCGTATTATTCGGTCATATCCCCTGAGGGATGCGCTGCTATATTGTGGAAGGATAGGACAAAGGCGCCTGATGCTGCAGCAGCACTTAAACTCACTTCTCGTGACCTTATGAAATCAGGGATAATAGATGAGGTTATACCAGAGCCGTTAGGCGGGGCACACAGGGACCCTGAATGGACTGCCGTTCAGTTAAAGGCGGCACTAAAAAAATACTTATTAGAACTCGTTCCTGTACCGAGAGAGGAACTTCTTAAGAAAAGGCTTGAAAGATTTAAATCAATAGGAGTTTTTAAGAATGGCACCGGATAATGATAGAAGAGGTTATCCCCGGGTAAGAGCAGGATTATCGCTCAGGATAGTTGACAGGGAATCTATTGTAGTTACCCAGGCTGAGAACATCAGTTGTTCCGGTCTATATTGTAAGATAGATAAATCAATCCCTTTAATAACAAAAGTCTCCATGACGCTCTTTGTACCTGTCCATTCCAAGCTTCGCAAAATAAAAAGAAAAATAAATATAGAGGGTGTTGTGGTTCGGAGTGAGCCGATAAATCAGGGCAGCCCATCGGATGGGTATTATATAGCGATATTCTTCTCAAATATTAGTAAAAAGGTTAAGGATATTATCGGTAAATACGTTGATTATATACTACCTGGTAACGGACATTAGGAATTTCAATAATTTTGTAGTTGCCGACCTTGGTCGGCCTAATTTAGAAAGGAGGGGTTGGGTATGGTTAAAGTTAAGAGGTTTGCCGGGAGGAAGTCTGAGGACAAAAAAGTGCCGTTTATATTGGAGGCGCCTTATGCAAACAGGGTGGTCCTGTCAGGGGACTTTAATGAATGGTCTCGTGATAAATACGTCCTGGAAAAAGACTCTACAGGGTTATGGAGGACTGACCTTAAATTAAAACCGGGCCGGTACGAGTATAGGTTCATTGTAGATGGCGACTGGCAGAATGACCCGCTTTGCTGTGACTGCGTGCCTAATCCTTTCGGTAGCAACAATTGCGTGGTGGAAGTGAATTGAAGTGAAATCTGTTGCGATTAACGAACATGGCGGAGTAGATAAACTCACATTTCAGGATGTCCCTGAACCTTCTGTATTTAAGGATGAGGTTCTGGTTAAGGTTAAGGCATGCGGCGTTAACCATCTTGATATATGGGTAAGGGAGGGACTGCCTGGCATTAAGATTCCATTTCCGCATATATTAGGATGTGAGGTTAGCGGCGAGGTCTATAAGGTTGGAGAAGGGATAAAGGATGTCAATATAGGCGATAAGGTGTTAATCGCCCCCGGGATTAGCTGCGGCAGGTGCTATCAATGCCTATCTGGCAATGATAATATGTGCGTATCATACGATATAATGGGGCTGCGTTGTAACGGGGGATATGCTGAATTTGCCAAGGCCCCTCTAATGAACATTATCCCGCTTCCTGAGGGCTTGGATTTTGATGGTGCTGCAGCAATCCCTCTGGTCTTCCTTACTGCCTGGCACATGCTTATAACGAGGGCGCGCCTTTCAGCTGGTGAGGATGTGCTTATATTAGGGGCTGGCAGCGGCATAGGCACTGCGGCTGTCCAGATAGCCAGGCTCTCCGGTGCGAGAGTAATAGCAGCTGCAGGGACAGATGAAAAATTAGAAAAGGCAAAAAAGTTAGGGGCAGATGAAACAATCAATTATAAAAAATCGGATTTTGAAAGAGAGGTTAAAAAACTCACAAATAGCAAGGGGGTTGAGGTTGTATTTGAACATATAGGGCCTGATACGTGGGATAAGAGCATAAGGAGTCTTAGTAAGCGGGGCAGATTAGTAATATGCGGTGCCACCTCAGGTCCAAAGGTTGAGATAGACCTGAGGTATTTCTTTACAAGACAATTATCTATATTTGGCTCTTACATGGGGACGAAAGCTGAACTGCTTGACCTGTTAAAATTATTCGGAGAAAAGAAACTCAAACCCGTTATAGACAGGAAATTCCCTCTTAAAGAGGCAGGGGAGG
>CAYVEO010000005.1:51093-58502 GCA_964449965.1 uncultured Planctomycetia bacterium | reverse complement strand
AAATAAATCTGTCCTATTTTTATTGTTTCTATTATATAGTGCAAGCGCATTTGGGGAAGAATTTGTCTATGATAATGCGAAAAAGAGGGACCCGTTCGTGCCGCTTGTTACCAAAGATGGAAGGTATCTCTATGGTATGCCTTCTATAGATGTAGAGAAAGGCGTAAACGTCATAGTCTTAGAGGGTATATTGAAGGATTCTAAAGGGGCATATTTTGCTATCATTAGCGGCGAGATGGTTAAAGAAGGCGGCAAGATAATGGGGTTGGATGTGGTGGAGATAGGAGAAAATAGGGTGAAATTATCAAAGGATGGTGAGGAAAAAACATACAAATTGACAGAAGAAGAAGGAGGTGGGCTATTTGAGAAAAAGATTGCGGATTAGCGGGGAGGCATTAATAATAAGCAGCCTCTTAATGTTATTGCCTATTTCTTTTGTCCAGGCTCAGGAGTTAAAAGGGCAGGGGATAACTCCGGAAACAACGAATGAGGAAACGAAAGAGGGTATTGACGTAGAATTTAAGGGAACGGATGTTCATACAGTATTAAGAAGTTTTGCTGCCATTAGCGGGCTAAATATCATTGCCGGCCCTGAGGTGGGGGTGCCAGGGGGCGTCAATATCAAACTTACACAGGTGACATGGGAGAAGGCATTAGATGTGATTCTGAGGACTTATAGATTGGCATATGAGCGGGATGGCAATATCATCAGGGTTACTACCATAGAGAACCTTAAAGACGAGAGTCTTACTACAAGGCTCTTTGCCTTAAACTATGCCAAGGCAAGTGACGTGATTGAGTCTTTAAAAGATATGTTGAGTGAAAGGGGCAAGATAAAATCAGATAAGAGGACTAACATCTTGATTGTTACAGACGTTTCGGCAAATATTAATAAGATTGAAGGTATTATA
Organism: uncultured Planctomycetia bacterium; assembly: GCA_964449965.1. GTDB lineage: Bacteria > Omnitrophota > Gorgyraeia > CAYVEO01 > CAYVEO01 > CAYVEO01. Next base: position 57,591 of record CAYVEO010000005.1, on the reverse strand, counting down.
AAGGAGTTAGACGGCATTACCCCTCAGGTTGCCATTGAGAGCAAGGTGATAGAGACGAATCTTACCAAGGATGAAAAATTAGGGATTAGGTGGAGTGACTTTTTGCAGTTTTCAGCAGTGAGTGCTACTAAAGAGCATACATTTCCATTCAAAAATGATAGTAAAGGCGGTGATTATACTGCTGTGTTTGACCCTGCCGATGCTGGAGTTATACCAGGGACGAATATGCCGTATGCTGATTCAGGGAGTTTTAAGTTCGGCACATTGAGTGCTGGCAATCTCAACATCGTCCTTAACATGCTCCAATCAAGGTCAAAGGCAAGTGTCGTGGCAAACCCGACAGTAACCACACTGAATAACCAGACTGCGAGTATAAAAATTATAACAAAATTTCCTGTTGCCCAATATCAGGTCAGTACACAAACCGGCACTTTGACAGTTTCTGGCTATGCCTACCAGGAATATGGCACTATCCTTAAGGTAACACCTACTGTAAATAAAGACGGATATGTTACATTGGAAGTCCACCCGCAGGTAAGCCGCGAATCAGGGACTACCGCTTTTCAAGGTTCCACATTACCTATCGTAAGCAGCCAGGAGACAGATACAAATGTGATGCTCAAGGATGGGGAGACTATGGTAATAGCAGGGCTTGTAAAAGAGGATACGGTAGATACGAGGAACAAGGTACCCATATTAGGTGATATACCTTTGGTTGGCTGGGTCCTCTTTCGGGACAGGCATTCAGAGGTTAAAGAGAAGAGAGACCTGGTTATATTCATAACGCCGCACATAATAAAATCTGCTTCAGATGTTTATGCAAAGATAAGCCAACAGCCCGGCCCTGAAGGAGAAAATAAAGAGGTTAATGTTATAAAAGAATCTGAAAGTCAATGGACAGGCAAGTCTATTGATGAATTAATGGAGCAACTTGAAAAGAACCCTGCAAATAATAAGGGGTATATCTATAAAAAGTAATTTATGGAAAAACTTTGGGCGCCGTGGCGTGCAAATTATATACTGGCAAAGCATGGGAGACGCTGTCCATTCTGTAACAAACAGAAGAGTAAAAAAGACAAGACGAACTACGTTATAGCAAGAGGTAAGCACGTCTTCTCCATCCTGAATCTTTTCCCTTATAACAACGGTCATATAATGGTAGCGCCTTACAGGCATGTCCGGGACATAACAGAGTTAGAGGACAGGGAGTTGTTGGAGATGATAAAATTCACAAAGGAATCCCAGAGACTCCTCAGCAAAGTTTTGAAACCTGAAGGTTATAACATAGGTATGAATCTGGGTAAGGTAGCAGGGGCTGGAATTGCGGGTCATGTTCATCTTCATATAGTCCCGCGATGGACAGGGGATACGAATTTTATGCCTGTCCTATCAGGGACAAAGATAATCTCCCAGTCATTGGATTCGCTATATGAGAAATTGAAGGCTAATGTGGGAAAGGAGGAGTAAGACTATGGAGAATTTCCAAAAACGTTACGGAATAAAGGTTGGGTTGGCTCCTACGAGGAGGAACGTATTCAGTCGTGAGGATGCCCAGAAATACAAGAATCTTATAGAAAATAAACTGAAAAGCTGGGGTATAAAATATGTAAACTTAAACAAGATAAACAAGGAAGGACTGTTATCCACTCCTGCCGAGGTGCCCAAAATAGTTGAGTATTTCAGGAAGGAGGAAGTGGATGCCATCTTTGCACCCCACTGTAACTTTGGGACAGAGGACGCAGTGGCAGAACTTGGAAGACAGATGTGCAAACCGTTTCTCCTCTGGGGTCCAAGAGATGAGGCCCCGCTTTCTGACGGCACAAGGCTCAGGGATACCCAATGCGGTCTGTTTGCAACGAGTAAAATCCTGCGAAGGTTTGGGGTTCCGTTTACATACATTATCAATTCAAGGGTGGATGACCCTGTCTTTGAATGCGGATTTAGAAATTTCATTGGCACAGCGAGCGTCGTCCGCGAGTTCCGAAGCTTAAGGATTGGCCAGATTGCACCGAGGCCATTGGCGTTCTGGACAGTCATTGTGAATGAGGGGGAACTCCTTGAAAGATTCGGCGTAAAGGTCATACCTATAACCATGACAGAAATTGTTGATGCAGTCCACAGGAAAGTCAAGGAGAACAAAAACAGTCTTAAAGAGACTGTGCAGGATTTCAAGAAGAGGGTAGCCTTTACTAAGATAGACGAAGGGTCTATAAAACGCATGGCAGCCCTCAAACTCGTCCTGATTGAATGGGCAGAACGTGAATGTCTTTCTGCCATAGCATTCCAATGCTGGACAGCCTTACAGGATGCCCTCAAGATATTTCCATGTTTTGTAGATAGTGAACTTACCGGTATGAGGATACCTGTGGCGTGTGAGACGGATATTCATGGGGCGATTACGGCAGTCATGCTGCAGGCGTCACTCTTAGGTGCTACTCCTACGTTCTTTGCTGACCTTACCATCCGCCACCCGGAGAATGAAGATTCTGAGTTGTTATGGCATTGCGGACCGTTCCCGTATTTATTGAGAGACGAAGAGGCAAAACCCAGTGTAGGTAAACATTATATACCCGAGATTAAATGCCCTGGCGTAGCAGAATGGAAGATTAAGGGCGGTGATATTACGGTAGCGCGCTTTGACGGAGATAGAGGAGAATATTCTCTGCTTATGGGACATGCCAGGGGGACAGAGGGTCCGTTCAATCGCGGCACATACTTATGGGTTGAGGTGAACGATTGGCCATTGTGGGAAGAGCGGATAATACGCGGGCCATACATACATCATGTAGCAGGAATTCATGGTCAGGTGGCGCCTGTCCTGTATGAGGCTTGCCGGTATATACCAGGACTCAAACCAGACCCTGTGGACCCGACAGAACAGGAGATACTTTCAATCTTAAGAGGAAGATAAGAATTTTAATTATGGCTACGCCAGTTGAAAGATGGGTTGAAGAAAACATAAAGTTAACCAAGCCTGATAAGGTCCTTTGGTGTGACGGCTCAGAGGAAGAGGCTCGCAGGCTTGTAGAGCTCGGTATGCACAAAGAGAAGGTCAATGGCAACCCTGTCTTCTATCAATTAAATCAAAAGACCTGGCCTAACGCATATCTCCATAGAAGCCACCCTGAAGATGTTGCACGGACAGAACATCTAACCTTTGTCTGCCACCCTGCTCAAGAAACTGCCGGACCTAATAATAACTGGATGGAGCCAAATGAGGCGAAAGAGAAACTCAGGAAATTATTTGAAGGGTGTATGCGGGGTAGGACTATGTATGTCCTGCCTTATACGATGGGACACACTGATTCGCCGTATGCAAAGGCGTGCATTCAGCTGACTGATTCTATCTACGTTGCCATAACTATGAGAATAATGGCAAGGATGGGAAATGACGCCTTAAATAGGATTGGCACGTCAGAGGATTTTGTCAAAGGTCTACATTCTATTTTAGACCTTGACCCGAATAAAAGATTTATCATGCACTTTCCTGACGAACACTTAGTCTGGAGCGTTGGCTCTGGTTATGGAGGTAATGCACTCTTAGGAAAGAAATGTTTTTCATTAAGGATTGCCTCGTGGCTTGGATTAAACGAGGGATGGCTTGCTGAACATATGGTTATCATCGGTATCCAGGACCCGGATGGGAAAATAACTTATGTTACTGCCGCGATGCCGAGTGCCTGCGGAAAGACGAATTTAGCAATGCTTGAATCCGCACTCCCAGGATATAAGGTATGGACTCTGGGTGATGATATTGCATGGATGGAGATAGGTCCTGATGGCAGGTTGTATGCTATTAATCCTGAGAAAGGATTTTTTGGCGTTGCACCCGGCACGTCAATGAAGACCAACCCCAATATGATGAGGGCATTAAAGGCTGACAGATTTTATCCAACTCTATTTACTAACACTGCCTTAAATGGGGATACTAATGAACCATGGTGGGAGGGAATGGATGGCACTGTCCCTAAAAATATCCTTGACTGGCAGGGAAAGGAGTGGGACAGTTCAAGCGGCAATAAGGCTGCCCATCCAAATTCAAGATTTACAGTATCAGTTAACCAGTGCCCGACTGTTTCTGGTGAATTTGACAATCCTAAAGGCGTCCCTATCTCTGCGATAATATTTGGGGGGAGAAGGACCAGACTCATACCTCTCGTATCTGAAAGTTTCAACTGGCAGAATGGCGTATTCTATGGGGCGAGTATGGGTTCAGAGACCACCGCTGCTGCAATACATCAGGTGGGAGTCCTCCGCCGGGACCCTATGGCAATGTTACCATTCTGCGGATACAATATGGGAGATTATTTTAGACACTGGCTCAGCATGGGAAAGAGGATGAAACGTCTGCCAAAGATATTCTTTGTTAATTGGTTCAGGACTGATGAAGGAGGCGATTTTCTCTGGCCGGGATTCAGGGATAACATACGTGTCTTAAAATGGATTATTGAAAGGGTGAATAATAGCGTCGGTGCAAAGGAAACCCCAATCGGGTATGTGCCTTATTTGAATGATCTGGACATGGGCGGCCTGGATATTCCTAAGGAAAAGTTAGGGAAATTATTTGATATTAACCCAGGAGAGTGGGGAGCAGAGGTTCAGGATATAGAGAAATTCCTTGCCCAGTTCGGCAGACGTATGCCTGATGAAATCTGGCAGGAGTTTAAAAACATGAAAGATAGGCTCAATCTGGGACTGTCCCTATAGACGAAGCAATCTAATTTCTCATGATTATCCAATCGACAGAATTTAATGACATTAAACTTTTCAAAAGAGGCAAAGTCCGGGATGTATATGATCTGGGAGATAAACTTCTAATTATTTCAACGGACAGAATATCATGTTTTGATGTAGTTCTACCAACCTGTGTCCCTCATAAAGGAGAGGTCCTCACCAAACTTTCATTATTCTGGTTTGAATTTACCAGAGATATTATCGCCAATCACATGCTCACTGTGAATATAGATGATTTCCCTGAGAGCCTATTAAAATATAAAGAAATTTTAAACGGCCGCTCAATGCTGGTAAAGAAAACAAACCCTATCCCTGTGGAATGCGTAGTGAGGGGATATTTATCAGGCTCGGCATGGAAGGAATACAAAGAGACGCAATCTGTCTGCGGCATAAAACTGCCAAAAGGTCTTAAAGAATCCGGCAAATTACCCCAGGTCATTTTTACCCCTGCCACGAAAGAAGAGACAGGGCATGATATTAATGTGACGCAGGAATATACTGAAAAAGAGATTGGGAAATCTCTTGCTGCAAGGCTGAAAGAGGTAAGCGTCGCACTATACAAAAAGGCAAGCCAATATGCTGAAACCAAAGGCATAATTATTTCCGATACAAAGTTTGAGTTCGGCATGGACAACGATGATGTCATTCTTATTGACGAAATATTCACCCCGGACTCGTCCCGTTTCTGGCCAAAAGATGAATACAAACCAGGGAGAAGCCAGGTAAGTTTTGATAAGCAGTTTGTGCGGGATTATTTAGAAACCCTTGATTGGGACAAAACCCCTCCTGCCCCGGATTTACCTCCAGATATAGTAGAGAAGACAAGTCAAAAATACATAGAGGCACTCAAAATACTCACCGGTAAAAATGTTATCTGGAAAAGTGATTGCCGGTAGTAAACCCCATCTTTATAGAATTTTATCCAGCAAACCTTCTTGTTTTAAATGTTTCAGTCCAAAACGAATTGCAAATCAAAAGTGAAGAATTGTCTTGACAAGGTGATAAACCTATCTTATACTAAAAATGTAAGAATTCCACTAGATTTTATTGTTATTATACTTAAGGTGCACTCTAATGAAGAAAGTTGATCCAGTTGTAGAGAAATGGCTTGAACATGCTAAATACGATTTAGCAACAGCGAAAGCAATGTTTAAAGCCGGTCGGTATTTATATGTTGCTTTTATGTGCCAACAAACGATTGAAAAAGTTTTAAAAACCATAATTGTTAAAAACGGTAAAGAAGTTTTACCAATCCATAATTTAGTAAGGTTAGCAGAGATATCAGGAATTTATCCACTTTTACCAGAGGATTATCAGATTTTTTTAGCTGAATTGTCTCCTTATGCTATTAAAGCCAGGTATGGAGTGTATAAGAAGCATCTTTCTGAGATTACTAACAAAAGGGAAGCAAGAACGATGTTGGAACAGACAAAAGAGGTTTATCGATGGTTAAAAAAAATTATTCTAAGATAAGAAAAGTAGTTAATCAATTTATTAAAACCATTGAAAAGGATATCAAGGTAAAAGAAGTGATTCTATTTGGCTCATATGTAAAAGGAAATATAACACCTGCCAGTGATATAGATTTAATTGTAGTTTCTCCTGATTTCAGGAGAAAAGATGAAATGGAAGCGATTCAATATCTCTTTCGCCAGGCGGCGAAAGTGAACAGTCTGTATATGTTAAAATAGAATTGACCCCATATCGTCATTTAAAATTGACCCCCTGATATGGTATAATCTCCCTTTAGAAAGGGGGAGATAG
>CAYVEO010000005.1:33958-51083 GCA_964449965.1 uncultured Planctomycetia bacterium | reverse complement strand
TCAAAAGATGATAGGAACTTGGTTTTTTCACGCCCCTGAACATGAGCCATTTTTAACATCCTCTGACACTCTCTCTTATATGAAAGCAATTATCCTCATACGTCCACCCCAGCTAGGGCAAATCAAGGGGTCGGCATAGACCATTCTCATCCTCTGAAAGAATCCGAACTTTAGCGTGAGTGAACCCGCTGTGGTGCCAGGAAAGAATCTTTTTAACCGCATCATGGCTAATCAACCTCTCTAAAAATCACCTTTTAAACTGCTGTTTGAAAATGTTTGAAAAATGTTTGAAAAATGGGGTTGACAAAAGGTTGTCATGGGGGTATAATTAAATCCCCAGTTCAATAAGGAAGTACAAGCGATTAGGTTAATATGTTATCCTAATCGTTATGAAAAATAAATATAAACATCCCGAGTTTTTGTTATAAGGACTATTTTGTTAATTAATTAGCAGAAGGTTAAATGGGAAAGACAGTCTATTTTCTAGGAGCGGGTGCTACGAAGGATGTAGTTTCAAAGGCACCTTTAAATGAAGATCTTGTAAAGAAGGCACTCAAAGATTTTCATATATCTCCAGAAGCAAAACGGTTAAATGATTTTATACATGATTTATTTCATCAACGTGATAATCCCCCTATCGATAATCAAATATGGAATTTGTTAGATTATATTATTCAGAGAGGTACAATACTATCACCGAGTTATACATTGGAAGAGATAAAAGATTTAAGAAGATGCCTTTTCAATTTGATCATTCAAGAATTTAAGATAAGTCTTGAAGCAATTGAACCTAAAATTTATGAAAAGTTTATAGTAAAAGTTAAACTGATAGATTATAGTATCATTTCTACTAATTATGATATTTTGATTGATAATGCACTCACAAAGGCCATCGGGCTTAATTATGGCGCCAAGGTAAGAACGACTATCACTGGAGAATTTAAAATTTCTGGTCTAAGAAGACCCGGTTTTTATGATGTTGGGATTTCTGTAAATGAAAGTGATAAGCTGCTTTTAAAAATTCACGGCTCATTAAATTGGTTATATTGTCCTAAGTGTGATGAGGTAGATATAACAGTTTATGAGAAGGGTGCTGAAAGAACGTTAGATGGATCTTATTACTGTTTTGATAAAAAGTGTACATGTAGATATGAGCCATTGCTTATAACTCCCACAATGTTTAAAAATTACGAAAACAGATTTATTAAAGAAACATGGGATTATGCCGAAAAAGAATTAACAAATGCAGAGAATATAGTATTTGTAGGCTATGCGTTAAAATATGAGGATTATCAAATAAGATGTCTTCTTATGAATGCTCTTTTAAATAAAATAGAAAATTATAAAAAAGTCATTGTTATTGAGAAAAAACCGGAGAATAATAAAGAAAAAAAGTATATTGATAATGTTAAAAATAAATATCAGGAATTATATGGTGATATTGTTGAGTTTAGACCGATAGGTTTTACAGAGTATATTAATAACTTATAATATGACTTAGATATTTTTGATATCTCGCCGTTTCTAAACAATTGGGAAAGTGGGATAGTATATACCAAAAATTCTCAATCCCAATTCTCTCAAAATAGGCTATATCATTTTAGTCGCCACACACAAGTTAGCAATCAGAAAACTTCAGGAGAGAGCCGGATATGGCACGAGCTTTAAATGGCCCCACGTTGCCGGTTCACTCTTACAAAATAAGGATTTATAGAACGTATTCTAAAGCATCTGGGTCTATTAGATGAATTATCTTGGCATATTCACAGCCCACCGTAGATAAAACCCTGTGAAGGCCCAATTATTTATGAGCCTTTCTACAATGACCTTCCCGAGGATGAACAGATAGAACTGATACAGCAAGCGATGAACTGAAAATATTTTTCGGTGAAGAGAGCCGAGGTCTATCTAAAATTGGCGGATTAAAGGGATAAAATCTAATCTCAAGAGACTCAGGAGATTTTTCAATATTTTTCGCTTACAAATCTCATTTTTAATGATAGAATTTAGATTATGAGACAATGAAGGATATCAGAGGGTGTCAAAGATGGCTAATGTTCAGGGGCGTGAAAAAACCAACTTCCTATCGTTCATTTTATCATTTCATCTGTATCCACTCGCTAATTTATGGTTCAGAGAAACGAAACTTAGCAATTTTATGTTGTAATCTACATCTAATACCAAATCTTTTCAAAGGCATCTTACAGAGGGGCAATCAGAATATTCAGTTCGGTTAAAGCCCTTCACCACGGAGAGCGCGCTCACGTAAGATTGCGTACGTAAGCATATAAAGTCTCTCCTTGTGCATTGTCATCAATTCTGTAAATACAGCAGTAAATTCATTTGAAAAATCTAAATTAATTGCTGTCCTGATAGTTTCTATATTTACAGAACGTGATTCATGTCTTCGTATCTTGTCATATTCGCTGATCAGCCATGAGATCGGAACAGCACAGTCAAGAACTGCAAAATACCCAACCTCATTGAGACCACTTGGTCGAATTCCAGCAATATCATCCGGGCTGATTGTAAGACACCATCCAACGTTACTGTGGGTCGTCGTTTTAACTTGAATGAGGGATGTTTTGCCATTAAAATTCCACTTGATATCGGGATGCCCCTGTTGATTAATCTCAATAATCGAACCACCTAACTCCAATAGCACGTGAGCGAAAAACGCCTGCATCCTATATCCAAATTCACTATCGCCGATGCTTGCGCGGAGTAAATCAAGCGCTGGCTTTATCTCAAAAGATTTTCTATCGTTGCTCAAAGGTCGGGCCTTTAAACGGATCGAAATCGATGACTGCAATGACGCAACGTTCGTTAATCGGGAAATATTTCTCGATGAGCGGTAGCATCCTGTCGCCTTCATGTGAAGCGATTACAAGTTGCGTATGGGATGCCACTGAATGTAGAACCTGCATCAGATTCTCTAAATGCGATGTATCAAAGCTCTCGGAGGGGTCATCGACAAGTAAGAGGTCAAGTTCCATCAGGTTATGCCAATAGTCCGAGAATACGAAATAAGGAACTAACTGCAGTGCTCTGGCTGCCTGACCATTCAGCACATTTACAGGAAACGACCTGCCAGGACATTTAGAAGATGTGACTTGAAGTTCGAGACGCCCTGGTTCCATCTTTTCTGGTACCGATGTCTGTTTAGCGATCGCCACGCCATCATATGATGGATGCCCTGTCAGCTTTGCGTATACCCCTGTCAGTCGCTCGGCAAGAGGAGGAATAGCAGAATCAATTTGTTTATTGAAGGCCTCAAGCAGCAACTTTCCAACCGCTTCAATTGTTGCAAGGAAGTCGTCATACTCCGCAAGAGCATTTCTGGGCACCTCAATATCCTTGCTAAGGACTTTCTCAATAGCAGCTACTTGTTCTTGGTAATAATGAAATCTTTCTTCAGCCTTCCTTTCATTGATTCGTCTATTCCTTCCATCGCACTCCGACTGAGCGTCTTTTAGTTGTTCATTCAATGCTCGAATGTCACTATCTAATTCCTGAATTAAATGATCTACTTCAAGCATGGTGGAGTTTATTTTGCCAGTTGTCTTTTGCACATCTTTAGTGAGTTTTTCATTCTCCTTTTCCAACGAACTGAGAGATTGCAGATTGAGATCAATATCGCCTCGAACCGCCGTTATCTCATTAACCCGTCTTGTTATCTCCTCCAATTCAGAGCATCTGTCTTTACCCATACCTTGAGGCTTCCCAACTTTTTCTGAAGCCAAAGCTGAATTACACGCTGGGCAATGTGAAGGATTATAGTTATCTCTGTAGGTGGCAACCAGCCCCATGATCTCTGAACGGAGAGAATCTTCGTCATACGCCTTTTTAGCTTCTTCTACTTGAGCCCTTAAATCTTTGAGAGTTTGCCCTTTTAGTAAACTGCGTTCCTTATCTTCAAGTTCACTTTTCTTGTTTTTTGTGGCATCGATATGATTTCTTGTGTTTTGGCAAGAGTCTTTGGTTATTTGTGCCTTATCCCGTCTTATCTGTAGTTCATCTGATTTTGCCCTGAGATGTTCTTGCTTACTTGAGGCAAATGTCCCACTCCACTCCTCGATCTTTTGTAATTTCTCATGGCAAGAAAGGTCCGCAGGTGGCACTTCATCAACAAGGCGTGCCATATCGTGAAAAAGCAAATCTATTTTCCGCTCAGTTTCAGTTCTGGTCGGTATTGAGCCTTTCCCCCACGGAGGGTTCTTGCTAATTTCTTCTTTCTTTCCTTGAATGACGGCCAAGTTATTCCGAAGCTCCTGTGCAAAATCATCAAGAGACTTAGCCATCGCTTCACGCTCAGCCCGGCGTTCTTCAGTAAGCTTATGAAGATTCTCAAGAAGTTCGGGTATTTCTTCTATAGCCAGATAGAAGTAGAGGACTTTACTGAAATCTTGTATTTCCGCTTGTTGACGCCCGGCAGCATGTTGAGCAGCAAATATAACCTGTGTACCAGTCGGCGGCCCCAACCTTGCTATCTGGGGGAATGCATCTTCTAAATTGATATCCTTGCCATCCCTATCAGTGATAGTCGGTCGAGAGCGTGAAGCACCTGGACTGAAAAGACGACGAACATTGAGGGCTTTGTTGTCTGCCACGAGATTGATTACGACCTCAGAGGCCTTAGAAGGATAGAAAGTATTCCTTACCTCGATTTCCTGTTGACCTGTAGAGCCAAACAGACACCAGCGGATAGCCTCAACAACGGTTGATTTGCCAAAGCCGTTAGGGCCAAGTAAAAAGAGATGCTTTCCTGCTACCTCGATGGTTCGTCCCTCGGTTATACCTCTAAAATTGGATATGCCAATTTTCTGGATTTTGTACCTTTGGTTACTCATTAAGGCGTCTCCTGGAATAAGTTTCTCTCAGGCATGTTATTTCGCGTTCGAAATCGTTCTTACAACGGGTCAACTCATCATTGAGATATTGTAAAGCGGCGTCCGGCCCCCCGGATTGCATCTCTTCCCGTATCTTCTCCCACAGTGACCTCGCATCTGACGAGGCGACACTCTCACTGATACAATCGAGGATTTTGCGTAAGTTATTCTCTCTTGTTATGCTATCAGACATAGAACATCCCTTATGAAATAGCTTTATCTAAAACTACAGTCATATAATTTCCTTTGATATTACTCTAATGCTTTAATAAAATAAATATGACAAATATAAAGTGTCTTAATTATACCATTCATAAGAAGATATAGCAAGAATTTTTATCAAAACAAAAAAGTTGAACCACACATTGATTTAGTAACCGGAAGAGACATTGTATACCCCATTTGTAGTAAAATCAGTTTCTTTTTTAGGATTTGCCTGAGATCCACAGGTGGGATCATAAGAACCTCTTTTTTTGTTTTAAAACTGAAATTGTTTACGGTTTTCTTAACGAGACTATTAACTGGAATCATGAGAAAAAAGCAGGAGAAATAGAAGTAAAAGGAGAACAAGAGTCTGTCTTATTTGAAGAGGATAAAGAACAAGAACCTGCCGTATAAACCCTACAGTAATATTTCTCCAGTTGGTTTTGAACACCTTGATAGAACCATAACAAAAAGGCAGGAGGAAAGGCTGAGATTGTTGGTAGAGAAAACAGGCAGGAGCATTAGTGAGTTAATAAGAGAAACTGTTGAGAGTTTTAATTGATATTTACCATAATGACGCGTAGATCTACCTACCTCCAAATAAGACTTAGGATTTTATTAGATTTTTGCTATAAAGAAGATAACGGGAGTGGATACCATGTGCCTAAACCTGTCCAGACAAAACTTTAAACCGCTTGACAGATTTATATATTAGAGGTATAATAATGGTTATATGGGTTCTGATATTGGCCATTTAGATGAATTAGAGGACCAGAGTATTTTTATTGTCAGGGAGGCGTATAGCCAGTTTAGAAAAGTGGCTATGCTCTGGTCTATAGGGAAAGATTCTACTACTCTCCTCTGGTTGCTCAGAAAGGCGTTTTTCGGGAAAATACCTTTTCCTGTCGTGCACATTGATACAACCTATAAATTTAAAGAAATCTATGAATTCAGGGATAAATATGCTAAAGAATGGGGGCTTGATTTGCTCATTGCCAGGAATGAGGAGGCAATTAAAAAAAAGATATGTCCTGAAAAAGGAAAATTCCAGTGCTGCACAGAGTTAAAGACTGATGCCCTGAAAAAGGCGATTGAAAAGCATGGGTTTCGTGCTTTATATCTGGCGATAAGAAGGGATGAGCATGGTATCAGGGCAAAAGAAAGGATATTCAGCCCCAGGGACGAGGATTTTGAATGGGACTATAAAAATCAACCCCCGGAATTGTGGGACCAGTATAAAACAAAGGCAAAGGAAGAAGAACATCTTAGGATTCATCCATTGCTGGGATGGCGTGAAATTGATATATGGGAATACATAAAAAGGGAAGGTATCCCGATGGTTTCCCTATACTTTGCTAAAGATGGGAAACGTTACAGAAGTATAGGGTGCGAGTGTTGCTGCAGTCCCGTTGATTCTGATGCTGACACGATAGATAAAATAGTTGAGGAACTGAAGACCTCTAAAATCTCTGAGAGGGCAGGACGAGCCCAGGATAAAGAGTCTGCCTATGTAATGCAAAAACTAAGGGCATTGGGGTATATGTGAATTGGAAACACTTAAATTCGTAATTGTTGGGCACGTTGACCACGGGAAGTCCACCCTGATTGGAAGACTTCTCTATGATACCAATTCTTTACCCCCTGACAAGATTGAAGAAATCAAGAAAGTCTCCCAACAGTTGGGCAGGGATACTGAATTTGCTTATCTTTTAGACCACTTAGAAGAGGAGCGTCTGCAGGGAATTACCATAGATACTACCCAGGTTTTCTTTAAGACTGAAAATAGGCAATACGTAATAATTGATGCCCCCGGACACGTTGAATTTGTTAGAAATATGGTTACAGGGGCTTCCCAGGCAGATGCAGCCGTTTTAATCATTGATGTCCATGAGGGTGTCCGGGAACAAAGCAGACGCCATGCTTATATAACATCCTTACTTGGCTTGAAGCAGGTAATTGTAGTATTAAACAAGATGGATTTAGTGAATTTCAGCAGGGAAAGATTCAATGAGGTTAAAGAAGAAATAGAGAAATTTCTTGACTCCATAAACATGAAGGCCATTTTCTATATACCAATCTCTGCGATGAAAGGCGATAACATCGTCAATAATTCTGATAAGATGGATTGGTATAAAGGAACTACTTTCTTAGAGAGTCTAAATATATTAAAAAACAGGGGCTCAGATAAAGATAAACCCCTGATTTTTCCTGTTCAGGATGTTTACAAGATAGACAGCAAAAGAATTATCGTCGGAAGAATAGAGACAGGCGTTATAGAGAAAGGATGTCTGATAAAGGTTTTACCTGGCAGCCAGATAACCAGAGTCCATTCCATAGAAAGATTTCCGGAAAAAATTGACAGGGCTTATGCCGGTCAGAGTATTGGTATTACGGCAGAAGATGCGGCATTTATAACACGCGGTGACGTGATATGTTTGCCGGACAGAGAACCTGTTTTAACTGATAAATTCCGTGCGAATATTTTCTGGATGGCAAAGAAGGATTTCACAAAAGGCGAACGGATAACTATAAGGTGTGCTACTCAGGAGACAACCTGTGTTATAGAGGACATTAAAAAGAGGATAAACTCTTCAACCCTTGAAGTAATTCAGGGGGATGGAAATGCATTAAAAAATCTTGAGGTGGGAGAAGTTATTGTTAAGACAAAGAAACCAATCGTGCTTAAATCATTTAATGACGTTTGCGAATTAGGGAGATTTGTTCTTGTGCAGGATGAAAATATATCTGCAGGAGGAATAGTTACAGATTTTTAAGAGATGAAGAGACGAATAGTAATTATCGGACTGGATGGCGTTCCTTTTGAAATGTTTAAGGATTTATCAGAGACAGGGGTTATGCCTAATGCCGGGAGAGTGGTTCGTGAGGGAACGTTTAAAAGGATGCAATCCTCTATTCCCGATGTCTCATGCGTTGCATGGTCATCAATCATTACCGGTAAAAATCCTGCCGAGCATGGAATTTTTGGATTTACTGATTTATCCCGGGGCACTTATAATTTAAGGTTCCCCAATTTTAACGATTTAAAATCACCCCCATTCTGGGACTTGATAGATGGAAAGTCAGTTATAGTAAACGTGCCTTCAACGTATCCGGTTCGTGAAATGAACGGTGTCCATATCTCCGGATTCGTTTCTATAGAATTGGAAAAGAGCGTTTATCCGGAATCGTTGGTCGCCAGGTTAAAGGAGATGGATTACCGTCTGGATGTTGATTCCCGGAAGGCACATGAATCAATGGACCTTTTTTTATCAGATTTAGACAAGGTTTTAGAGGCGCAGATTAAAACTTACCGTTACTTATGGGAAAATTTTGAGTGGCAGGTTTTTATGCTTGTATTTACTGGGACAGACCGTTTAATGCATTTTTTATATGAGGCATACGAAAACGAAAATCATAAATACCACAGGGATTTCCTGGCTCACTTTCAGAAGATTGATGAGGTAATTGGTGAAATTAATACGAGGATTAATGAGGATGACATAATACTTATACTTTCCGACCATGGTTTTGAGAAACTCAATAAAGACGTTTACATAAGTTATTTTTTAAAAAAAGAAGGTTTCTTAAAATTCAAAGACGATAAACAGGAATTGAGTAATATTGATTACACCGCAAAGGCGTTCGTTCTTGACCCGGCGAGGATTTATATAAATATAAAGGGTAAATATCCCTGCGGAGGCGTTGATAGACAGGATAGAGAAGGGATTATAAAACGTCTGGAAGATTTATTCAGTTCATTGAAGATAGACGACCAGAAGGTGATAGGGAATATATACAGAAAAGAAGATATTTATTCAGGACCATTTTTAGAAGATGCGCCGGATTTGATTTTGACGGGAAATGAGGGTTTTAACTTGAAGGCAAATTTAAAGGCAGATAAACCTATAGACAGGGCAATTTTTACCGGGAAACATACTCAGGAGAATGCCTTTTTATTATTAAAAGGGTTTTTAGATAAGGGCATTATGCCTAAGTTTCCCACAGTATGCCATGTGAAAGGATTGATAGAAAAGGCAGGTATTTTTGCAGGAAGGCAATGAATAGATGGATTTTTAATTTTATAAAAAGGGCAATGGATATATCCATTGCATCTCTATTATTTTTAATCCTTTCTCCTCTTTATATCCTGATTGCATTGGCAATTAAGATAGATTCAGATTCACCAGGACCTGTTTTTTTCATTCAGAAAAGGTGCGGGAAGAACGGCAGGATGTTTAAGATGTTCAAATTCCGGACAATGATTGCATCTGCCGAGGAGATGCACGTTGAATTACTCCCTCAAAAAGATACTGATGGTCCAATGTTTAAAATGGTAAATGACCCGAGGGTTACCCGTGTTGGCAGAATACTGCGAAAAACCAGTCTAGATGAGATTCCTCAATTTGTTAATGTTCTCAGAGGAGAGATGAGCCTTGTTGGCCCAAGGCCTTTAATAATGGAAGAGATGAAATTCAATCCATCATGGAGGGATGTGCGTCTCAGTGTCAAGCCGGGTATAACCGGTTTGTGGCAGGTTGAAGGCAGAAGCGAGTCTCCATTCTGTGACTGGATAAGGTATGATGTTGAATATGTTGAAAACCAGTCTCTGTGGCTGGATATAAGGATTTTATTCAAGACGCTAAAGGTTGTTTTTAAGAAGACCGGTGCGTATTAAGGGGGGTAGAATATGGGATTAGACAGACTGAAAGTCTTGCTGTTTTTAGCGGTTATTCTCTTTCTTGTATTTCAGGGATGCAAGAGTACTACCTCTAACATCAAAAGTGGAGGACTGAAAGAGAAGTCTGCATCTGTTGATGAAGGAGAAATAAAAGAATTTGAAGAAGAAGGCGTGCCAAAGGTATCAGAATTTATCCTTGGTCCGGGTGACAAGGTAGAAATCATTGTGTATCGTAATGACAGCCTTAATAGAACTATTCAGATAGACCACTCTGGCAAGATAATGTATCCTTTGACCGGGGACATCTATGCAGCGGGTCTTAGCATTTTCCAGTTGAGGGATAAAATACGTGATGGTCTTTCCAGATATATCGTTGACCCTCAGGTATCCATTGGTGTTCTATCCATGCAGAGCCAGAAGATTATCGTCCTTGGGGAAGTCAAAAATCCAGGCTTTTTTCAGGCTGAGAGTCCTATGACTCTTCTTGATGCCATTTCCAGGGCAGGTGGTATTACTCTTGACGGTAAACAGAAAAGCGTCTTACTTATCAGGGGCGGGATGAAGAAACCTGAATTAACGATGCTAAACCTGGAAAAGGCGTTGAAGGAAGGGGATTTAACCCAGAATATCATGCTTCAAAGGGGAGACATTGTATATGTGCCGAGGACGGT
The DNA here is from genome assembly GCA_964449965.1 of uncultured Planctomycetia bacterium. Lineage (GTDB taxonomy): Bacteria > Omnitrophota > Gorgyraeia > CAYVEO01 > CAYVEO01 > CAYVEO01. The sequence continues at coordinate 40,641 of CAYVEO010000005.1, read as the reverse complement.
TATCGCTAATGTTGAGAGATTCTTTGGGCATATCTCAGCCGTCATTTCACCTATTGTGACAATGGAATCCGGCTACTTCATAGGACAAAGGATTAGTGAAGGCGGAGGAACGGGAACAGCAATTGGAACCCAGTGAGTTTATAATTCGGAGTTTGTTATGACACTTGTGGAACTATTGGAAAGGAATGCAAGAGAACTACCGGACAAGACGGCTGTCGCCTTCCATACCCGCAGGATAAACTACAGGGAGCTTAATGATACCGTGAACAAAGTATCCTGTGCCTTGTTGGATATGGGTATCAAAAAAGGGGATAGGGTAGGGTTCATGCTGCCGAGGATTCCTGAGATTGTTGAGGGTTTCCTGGCAGTGGCAAAGGTACAGGGGATAGCCGCACCAATAAATTTTGAACTCCCTGCCGAAAAGATTAGTGCTATCCTGAAGAACATCGGACCGCGATGTCTTATTGTTCATGCCTCATTTTTAGAACTTGCCAGGAAGTCTATACCTCGTGATTCACAAATACCGGTTATAGCGGTCGGCGAGACGGCAGAGAAATGTCTCTTATGGGATGAGATACTAAAAAGAGAAAAGGCGGATAACCACGGCTTTAATATAAAAAATGATGATATCGTATATCTAAATTATACCTCAGGCTTTGCCGGAGATTCCAAGGGTGCTATAACAACCCATGCCAATATATACTACAATACCATTGCTTCAGTTGATGCCTTAGGTCTGACTCCTGATGATGTTCATCTATGTATGTTTGCCCCTTTTGCTCACCCGCACGAGATATTTGCCCGTCCTCTTTATTTAGGAGGGACTATGGTTTTGGTTGATAAAATCTATCCTAAATCCCTGGCAGAGGCTATATCCAATAATAAAGTGACCTGTATGATGGGTCTTGCACCTATGTATGAGAATTTGTTAGATGTGCTTGAGCACAAGACCTATGATTTGAGCTCTATAAGAATTCCAGAAAGCGGCGGCATGCATACACGGCTGGAGATTATAGATAGGTTCAGGCAAAAAGTAGGTGTGCCAATAATCCCTGTCTGGGGCAGCACAGAAACCACAGGTATTGCCATTGCCAATAGGCCTGGTAAAAATATCCTGCCTGGCTCAGCAGGAAAATCCTGTGTCTCCTATGAGGTGAAGGTAGTTGATAAGGACGATGCAGAAGTTCCGCCCGGTGAAATAGGTGAGATGCTCTTTAAAGGCCCGGCAGTTGTTCAGGGATATTATAAAGATGCAGTGAATGATGAAGCATGTTTCAAAAATGGCTGGTACTATAGCGGTGATTTGGCGAAAAGGGATGAGGAAGGTAATTTATACTTTGTGGGAACGAAGAACGGTATGATGAAGGTGGCGGGATTGAAGGTCTATCCTTTAGAGATTGAACTGGTATTGATGGAACATCCGGACATAAGGGAAGCGGCGGTTATTTCTGCCGCGGACAGATTGAGGGGCGAGGTCCCAAAGGCTGTTATAGCCGCTAATAATGGAAGGGTATTGACAGAGAAAGAAATCATGGAATTTTGCAGAGAACGATTGGCGCATTATAAGGTCCCGAGGATAATAGAGATTAGAGATTCTCTTCCTAAACTCGGGAGCGGGAAAGTCAACAGAAAAATCTTGCAGATGGAAAGCAAATGAAGGCACTAATTGTTGATGCTGAGTGGAGTCCTAAGAAAAATTACCCCTTAAGTGAAGATGAGAAGATACGCAAGAGGGCTGTCATGGGAAGTCAGGTATGGCGCAGCCCTGTCTTTACTATTAAAGACGTGCCGATACCTGCTGTCCGGGATGATGAGGTTCTTATCAGGATAAAGGTTTGCGGTATATGCGGTTCAGACACTCATTTATATGAGACTGATGAAGAAGGATATATAATCTTCTCAGGGTTGACTAAATTGCCATGTATTTTAGGGCATGAGTTTTCCGGGGTGGTTGAAAAGACAGGCGGTAAAGTAGGCGGCATAAAAACAGGCGATAAGGTGGCGGTGGAAAGTGCAATGTGGTGTGGTATATGTCAGCCATGCAGGAGCGGGACACCAAATCAGTGCAGGCACTTAGAATTGATGGGATTGAGTGTTGATGGTGCCTTTGCTGAATATATTGCGGTCCATGAGAGGTATTGCTGGAAAATTAATGAACTAACTGAGGTATATCCTGAAGAAGACGTTTTTGATATTGGAGTCCTTATTGAGCCAGTGGGTTGTGCCTACAATGGAATCTTTATTTCTGGCGGTGGATTCAAACCGGGAGGTATTGTTGTGGTATACGGCGTTGGACCTATAGGACTTGGCGCGGTTGTCCTGGCAAAAATCGCTGGTGCAAGCCAGATTATAGCCTTTGATGTAGTGGATGAGAGGATAAAAATAGCCCGGGATATGGGAGCTGATTATGGTTTTAATATAAATAAAATGGATAGAAGCAACCCGGGAGATAAGGTGATGGAACTTACCAGGGGGAATGGTGCAGACGTCCAGGTAGAAGCGGCTGGGGCAGCACCTCAGACTATCCCTGAGATGGAGAAGTCCTTATCAAGCCAGGGCAAGATTATATATCTGGGAAGAGCCGCCACAAAGACGTCTATGTATTTAGATACGCTGGTTTCGGGTGCCAATATGGTAGTTGGCGCCAGAGGACATGCCGGGTTTGGTATTTTTCCTAATATTATAAAATTAATTGCTTCAGGCAGGCTTGAGTTGAAAAAGATGATAACTGCGAAGTATCCTTTTGTGAATGTCTTAGGGGCTATAAAAAAATCCGTTGACAGGAAAGATGGCAAGATATTAGTTAGGATGAATGATTGAACCATCCAATTCTAATACTGGGAGGATCAAATGGAATTCTTGAAGATTTGGGAGATAATAGTTAGAAGAAAGTGGATAATAATTATTACATTTTTAATTTTATTCCTTACCGCAGTTATAGGAAGCCATTTTGCAACACCAATATACGAGGCAAAGGCTAAAATCCTTATTGAGTCATCTGACACATTGTCATCTCTGATGTCCAGCCTCGGCCTGACAACGAAAAGCGGCGGAGTTGATTTCAGTAAAGAGGATGTTCATGAAACAGACATTTCCCTTGCAACAATCAGGCCCATCCTAGAAAAACTTATTTCCAGTTTAGAACTTAAATACAGGAACGGGAAAACATTAAAACCTGAAGATTTGGTTAAATTTTCCGTATTTTACAATATATTTCCCAATCCTCATATAGAGGTTGAACAATATGAGGATTCGGATATTTTGGAAATTACCTCAAATTCCGTGAAACGCGAAGAAGCAGCAAAAATGTCAAATGGGCTGGCTAATCTTTATATAGCTGACAGACTTGAGAAGACGAGGGAAAACTATAAAACTGCCCGACTGTTCATAGAAAGTCAGATAAAGGACGTTAAGGGGAAATATTATGCGTCTTTACTGGAAAAGAGAGATTTCATGATACAGGAGGAGACCGTTGATTTGCAAATAGAGATGAGTCAACTGCTCGAATATATATCAGACTTGAAGAACGATTATAAAAACTCCGAAATCGCCATAGCTCAATCTGATGAAAATATTGTTTTGATAGAAAAGAAATTAGAAGGCAAAGGCTACGCCTCCAGCGCTCTGATAAATCAACTGGAATCAAAATTAAGCGATTTATTAGTAGATATTTCAGGCAAGAAAGTTGAACTTACCGAAGAACACCCTGATATTTTACAGATAAACAGAGAGATTGATACGATTAAACAGATACTGAAGGACAGGGCAGAAGTCGTCCTCGGCAGCGAGGGAGTGTCTATCGCGCCGATTTATGAGGATTTAATAAAGGAATTAAAGAATGCGTATATTAATAAACATATTGAAGAAATAAAAAGAGACCTGTTAAACCGGTATATTGAAAGATCCCAGGATGATCTGATAAAAATTCCCTACAAAAAAGCGAAGCAGTCGGAGATAGACCTTTCGCTCTCCATTCATGAGGATGTCTATAAAAGCCTTTTAGAATACCTGACACAGGTTGGCATTGCCGAATCCATGACCCTGTCTAATATCAGACTGGTGGAACCGGCTGTAGAACCGGATAAGCCTGATTTTCCCAAAAAAACCTTGAATTATTTTATTGGAATTCTTCTCGGTTTGTTCCTGGGATTTGCAATCGCCTTCTTTATAGAGTATATAGATAATACCATAAAATCGCCTGAGGATATAAAACATATCAAGTCCCTGACCCTCCTCGGCACCATATCAAAGGCAAAGCAGCTTAAGAATATGAATATAATTTCTAACCTTGACCTAACCTCGCCTGTAGTAGAGGCATATAGAACCCTAAAGAACAGCATCAGATACGCCTCTGTGGATAAGCCGATTAAGAGCATGGTAGTCACCAGTTCCATAGAAGGTGAGGGGAAGAGCAGCACGGCGTTAAATATCGCTATTATGTTCAGCATGGAGGATAAGCGCGTTATAGCCGTAGACATAGATTTAAGGAGACCCGCACTTCATAAATTCTTTAAGATTCCGAATGATGGAGGGATTACAAGTGTCCTTGCCGAGGGGTTACAGTTAGAAAAAACAATAGTCCATACCGGCATTAAGGGTCTGGATTTACTCCCCAGCGGACCGGTCCCGCCTGACCCGGGCAGATTGGTTGAGTCTCAAAAAATAAAAGATATTATTAACTCATTAAAAGAGGCGTACGATATTGTAATTATTGACACGCCGCCGGCCATTGCCGTTAACGACGCAATAATTTTAGGTGCCGTTGCAGACGGCGTCTTATGCGTAATTGAATCTCAAAGGACTACATTCTCCATGGTTGAGCATGTCCGAGAAGTCATGGTGAATGCCGGCATTAATCTTATCGGCGTTGTATTGAACAAATTTAAGGCGCACAGGACAGGATACTATCACTACTATTATAATCACTATTATAAAAAATGATAGACATACACACGCATATACTTCCCGGTGTTGATGACGGTCCTTCTGATATGGAAGAATCTTTAAAGATTTTAGAGAAGGGCATGAATGCCGGAATAAAAACATTTGTATTGACACCCCACATAAGGGATGATTCTGATTGGAATAAGATAGACAGGATAAAAGAGGTATTCTCCAGCCTCAAACGGGAATGTGCAATGAAAGGCATGGACGTGAAACTTGTCCTTGGAGCAGAATTGCTTATTACGCCTTTCCTTCCAGAAAAGGTAATGGAAAATACATCGGTTATTATTAACAGCAAGGTAAAGTATGTTCTGGTTGAACTGCCCTTTTCCCAGATGCCGATTTATACGGAAGACGTTCTATTTAGACTGCTGACGATAAGAATTACCCCGATAATTGCCCATCCTGAAAGGTATGATTACATAAACGGAGAAGACAGGCTTATTAAAAAGTGGGTGGACAACGGCATAATGCTCCAGATTAATACAGGGAGCCTGAACGGACAATATGGGATGAGGGTAAAGAGGTTTGCCAGAAATCTTTTGAAAAAAAGGCTCATGCATTTTTTGGGAAGCGATGTTCATTCTTTAGACGACCGTTTTTTATCTTCCCATGAAATAATTATGGCTGCATCAAAGATAGCCTATAAAGATGTGACCTTGCAGGGTTCCGATTGAGTAATGATAAATGGGACATCCCACACGTAGAATACTAAAGAATACAGTAGCCCTTGGAGTTGCCAGAGGGATAGATATGACGGTAATGGTCCTTACGGCGGCTATTGTTTCAAGATATCTGGGGCCGAAATTATACGGAGAATATGGATTCATTGTTTCCCTGGTTACGCTCCTGGTATCATTTACCTATTTTGGTACCGGAAGGGTGGCGATTAGAAATATAGCAAGAGACAAAGAACAGGCGGAAACCACCCTCGGAACGGCTCTGGTTACAAGATGGATACTCTCTTTCCTTGTTATGCTCGTTATTTTAGTTTTTTTAGCGGTTATGAACCTCGGAAGAGACTTAAAAATCGCCATCCTGATAACATCTATTTCCCAGCTTGCTCTCTCTGCCGCGATGTTATACAATGCCGTTTTTAATGCATATGAAAAGATGGAATATGAAATGCTTCTGGTTTTTCTATTCCAGTTTCTTTCACTGGCTCTGGTATTTTCTGTCGTTAAGCTTGACCTGGGGTTCATACCCATATTTGCGGCTATGGCTCTGCCCGACCTCAGCAGGTTTCTCTTTTCCAGATTATTGAGCAATAAAAAATTCATCATGCCCAAAATCGTCCTGAACGCAGCGAGAATAAAGGCATTTCTGAAAGATTCCTTTATTCTGGGGGCAAACCTTTTAATTGTTCAGATTCTATTGAGGGTAGATATTCTTTTGTTAAGGGCTATGAAGGAAAGCACGGAAGTCTCTCTTTTTTTTGCCCCGCATTCCATCCTCGTTGGACTGCAGATTTTTCCCACAGCCTTTTCAACGGCCCTTTTCCCGTTTCTTTCCCGTTCGGCGCAAAATGACCCAATGGCATTAGCCCGAGGTTTCAATAAAGCATTCAGGATATTGGCAGTAATCAGCGTATTTTTCGTTATCGTGAGCATGTCTTGCGCCTCCAGTATAATCCATTTAATCTATGGGCGGGCATTTGTTGATGCGGTTCTGCCGTTCCAAATCCTCCTGCCGGCTGCAATTTTTTTGTTCCTGCATCCCTTGCTGAGTTTTGTTTTAAT
>CAYVEO010000005.1:10167-33907 GCA_964449965.1 uncultured Planctomycetia bacterium | reverse complement strand
GGCAGAATCTATTAATACCGGCATCAGCAGGGGCGCTTATCGTCAATTTTGTCCTGGACATTGTTTTAATCCCAGGCTACGGCAGTGCAGGGGCGAGCATAGCGAGTCTTGCAGGCTATGCGGTTTTATTTGGTGTGACTTTTTACTTTGTTAACAGACACGTGGTGAAAGTATCGCTGCTAAAAAGGGTGTAGGTGAATATGATTAAAAACAAGACGGTTGTTATAGGACTTGACGGAGCTACATTTGACCTGATAGGACCATGGATAGAAGAAGGGCGGCTTCCGTTCATAAAGGAATTGATAGACAACGGATGTTCGGGAATCCTTAAGTCTACCGTTCCTCCAATCAGCCCGGTCGCATGGACTTCATTCATGACGGGAATGAACGCCGGAAAGCACGGCATCTTTGATTTTGTGGAGCCGGTGCGGACGTGTCCTCCCGGGATAAGGGTAAATAATAGAAATAACTGCAAACAGAAGCCCATCTGGCGATACCTTAATGATGCGGGATATAAGACTGCCGTAATAAACGTCCCTATGACGTTTCCGCCGGATGAGATTGACGGCGTGATGATATCCGGAATGGATACGCCGAATATCAGGAGTGGATTTATCTACCCGCCGGAATTCAAAAAAGAACTGTTTGAAAAAATAGGCGGATACGTCATAGAGGTAAAGCACTCGCCGAAACGCTGTTCTAAGACAGGCAGATATATAGAGTCGCTGTGCGGGATGGTTAGAAACCGTTTTAATGCAACGGAATATTTGCTAAAGAAGGCCCCGTGGGATTTCCTTATGGTGGTTTTTATGGCGGGTGACCGGGCGCAGCATAACCTCTGGAAATTTATGGACCCGAACCACCCCCTCTATAATAAAACGGAGGCAGGTAAATATAGCGACGGCATTTTGAAAGTCTACCAGGAACTTGACAGGGCAGTCGGCAGCATAAGTAAAAGTCTGGATGACGAAACCAACCTAATTATTATGTCGGACCATGGCGCCGGCGTTTTGTATAAGACTATCTCGCTCAATAACTGGCTTGCTGATGAAGGATTCCTTTCATTCAAGAAAGGAAGAAGAAATCCCGTTCATTTCCTCTCTGACCTGGCCGGTGACGCAGCCGCCTTCTTACATAGAGCGAAATGTGCCGTTACCCGGAAGAAGGGCGAAAAGGCCAACAGGTTTTTTGAGTCCATAGAATGGTCAAAGACAAAGGCGTTTTTTATAGGGGCATGGGGGAAGATATTTATAAACATGAAGGGTAGAGATCCCTATGGCATAGTAGAGCCGGGGAATGAATATGAAAGTGTCCGAAATGAGATAATCGGAAAACTTATGGAATTAAAAGACCCGGATACGGGAAAATCCGTGGTCAACAGGGTTATGAAGAGGGAAGAAATCTTTGAAGGAGAATATTCCCTTCACGCTCCGGACATGGTTATTATGTGGGAAAAGGGATATAACAGCATTATAAGGATGGAAGATCTGAGGAAGGGCGTCAGGTCATATAAGAAAGGGAGCGTCTTTGGGCTCCACATGAGGTTATCCGGCGACCATACACAGAACGGGCTCTTTATTATAAGGTCTCCACATGTAGAAAAGAACAGGAAGAATCTAAATGCGCATATAATGGACATATGTCCTACAATTCTCCATATGATGGATATACAGGTTCCTATCTCCATGGATGGGAAGGTCCCTGTTGAAATATTCAAGAAGGATTTTCTTAAGGGTAGGCCTGTCAGGTATTCTGGCATTAAGGAGATGGAAAGTAAAGTATCCGGTGAAACCGGCTATTCTAAAAAAGAATCCGAAGAGATTGAAGAACGCTTAAGAAGTTTAGGTTATCTGGAATAAATGATATTTTTAAAGCACATAATATTAGATATACTCAAATGCGTATATTGGTTTCCTTTCCGGATGGTTGTGCATCGCCTGCCCCTCAAGGCAGGATATTCCATCGCCACTGTTATGGCATTTGTTGGCTTTATCTTCATGAGAAAAAGGAGACACCTTACGGAAAAAGGATTCCGTATCATGTTCCGCGGAGAGATTTCAGAAAAGGGCATGAAGAAAAGTATCAGGGAGACGTTTGAAAATGTTTTCAAAAATGACATAGAGGTTCTCTGGTATCCGAAGTTGACCCCTGGGCTGTGCGATAAGATATTTACCTTTGAAGGTCTTGAAAATTTAGACAGGGCGATTAAAGAAGGCAGGGGGACGGTCCTGCTGCACGGACATCTCGGAAATCCCCACATGATTATGCCTGCCTTGGGTTTTAAAGGGTACAAACTGAATCAGTTGGGGAGTAGAAATCCGCCGGAAAAGATAAATGGCCCGTTTACGTCCTTTCCCAACTGGATTAAGCAGAAAGGTTATGAAATAAAACTTGGATATAAAGAGGCGCTGCCGGTCAATTTTATTTATACGGACAAATCCATGAAGGCCATTATACGGTGTCTTAAGAATAACGAGGTCCTGGCGGTGGCAATGGACGGCAGGGAAGGCGCTAACTGGATAGAGATAGATTTTTTGAACCATAAAGCCATGTTTTCAACAGGGGCCATGGGTTTTATAATAAAGATGTTGCCTGTTGTTCTGCCTTCCTTTGTTATAAGGCAGGAGAATGATACTCACAAGATTATTATTAGTTCCCCCATGGATTTAAAGGTTACCGGCGACAGGGAAAAGGATATAAGAGACAATATGGAGACGTTCCTATCCTTATTTGAAAGGTATGTGTTTGCCGAGCCTTCTCAATACGGCGATGTATTCTGGTTTGAAGACAGGTATTTCAAAGGGATATGAAGATACTATTGATACAGGCTTACCAGGGACGCAAAGAACCCATGGGCGCGGTCTTTCCTCTGGGGCTTTGTTACGTTGCTACTCCGCTTTTAAAGAAGCATAGCGTCTCCATCTTTGACCCGAATCTCTTAGAGGACCCTTATACAGAACTAAAAAGAAAGGTTAAGGATTTCAAACCCGAGTTGGTAGGCCTATCTATCAGAAACATTGATACTCTGGACAAGAGGGATATCTTCTATTATTTTAAAACCGTTGGGCCTACACTTAAAATCGTCAGGGAAACAGCCCCGGAAGCAAGGATTATGGCGGGAGGTTCGGGTTTTTCCATGTTTGCCAATGAGATTATGGATAGAGTGCCTGAGATTGACTACGGGGTCTATTTTGAGGGAGAAGAAACGGTCCTGGAATTGGCGGGAAAGATTGACAATCCCGAGGAGGTATTGGGCATATTCTATCGCCGGGGAGGGAAAGTAAATTTTACCGGAATGAGGTCTCTTCCGGATTTTGACAGTCTTCCTGTTCCCAGAAGGGAACTTCTTGACGTGGCGCGATATCCATTTCCCCTGGATAATGTAGGAATCCAGACAAAGAGGGGCTGTCCGTTGAAGTGCGCCTATTGCAGTTATCCTTTTCTGAACGGGAACAGGGTAAGGCTGCGCTCTCCGGATAAAGTGGTTGATGAAATTGAGTATCTGATTAAGGAATTCGGCGTTCGCCAGTTTATGTTTGTGGACGGCATCTTCAATGTTCCTGTAAATCATGCTGAGGAGATATGCCGTGAAATCTTGAAGAGGGGATTGGATATTGAGTGGAAGGCATGGTGCGATATAAGGGGGTTCTCAGAGGAGTTTCTTGTTCTGGCCAAGAGAGCCGGGTGCAGGAGCCTGCCTTTTTCGCCGGATGCTGCTTCTGATGAGGCGCTTTATTCACTCGGGAAGGGAATCACAAGCCGGGACATTAACAGGGTTGTTCAAATAATCACAAAACACAAAGATATCCGTGCGAGTTTCGGTTTCTTCGGCATCTCGCCGAACCAGACATTTATGGGGATTCTCAAAACCATTTTTATGTATCTAAGGATTAACATCCTCCTCTTCCTGAGGGGAGGTGCCACCATAGGATGGATCCGGATAGAGCCCCATACGGAGATTCACCGGATTGCGATAGAAGAGGGGGTTATCAGTGAGAATACCGGCCTTTTGCCAGATAAGGAAGATAATCTGCGAAGACTTTATTATACGGTTCCATCTCTGTGGTTTGGTGACCGTATGATTGAACTGGTTCTATGGATGGTGAACAAATTATTAAAGCCAACTTTGCGATTGATGGTTCAAATGATGAAATTTTTTCGTCCTGCTCCCGTTACATGCCCCGGGTATAAAAAGGAAAGAGTTCTGTGAAGCAGCATAATAAGAATAAAAAAGTTTTTGTCATAGGACTTGATGGCGCCACGCTAAGTTTGGTCAAGAAATGGGCTGAAGAAGACAAACTCCCTGTTTTGGCAGAACTGCTAAAGGAAGGTGTTTACGGGCATCTTAAGACCGTACCGAATCAGAATAGCGCTCCTGCATGGACGTCCTTCATGACAGGGAAAAATCCCGGAAGGCATGGAATCTACTATTTCTATGAGAAAAGAGAGAACAGTTATGATATTCGTTACCTGAACGGCGGAGATTCCAAAAGTGCGACCATCTGGTCTTTATTGAGCAGAAATGGGAAGAAGGTTGGTGTTGTGAATGTTCCAATGACCTATCCTGCGAAGGATGTTAACGGTTTCCTGGTTTCAGGGATGGATGCTCCGGGGAGAGGGAGCAGTGGTTTTACCTATCCCGGAGTGTTGGCAGAGGAACTTTTCAGGATTGTCCCTGATTATGTCATTGAACCGGGTATAACAACATTTGTCTCCAGGAAACAATATGACCTTGCCATAGAAATGGCTATGAATTCTATAGATGCGAGAGGAAGGGCAACGCGCTATCTTATGGATAAATATCTATGGGAATTCTTTATGGTTGTATTCCGGGAAAGTGATGTTATACAGCATCACTTCTGGAAGTTCGCACAAGAGGGAGAATATGCACTGGATAACAAATATTCTGATACCATTCTCAATATTTACAAAAGGTTGGATTTTGAGGTGGGTAGGATGATTTCAAAACTTGCTGAAGATTGTTATGTAATTGTATTGTCTGACCATGGGTGTGGCAGTGCAGAAGGCGGTCCTCCATACCTGAACCATCTTTTAAGACATCTTGGGATGTTAGAGTTCAAAGAAGGGGGGGATAAACTTAAAGGAAGGTTTGAGGGTGTAAGACAGAGGTTCCTTGAGAAGACTGTTTCATTTCTCCATCGGCACACCAGCAGAAAGAGCAAGGAGAAAATGTTGAGACTCTTCCCGGGATTCAGAGACAGATTGGAATCAGAAAGGTATTTTAGCAATATAGATTGGGCAAAGACCAGGGTATTCAGTGAGTCCAGCAGGATAGAACTCTGGATTAATCTGAAAGGCAGGGAGCCTTTAGGGGTTGTCCTTCCTGGCAGGGAGTATGAAGATTTATGTGAGGAAATAAGAAAGAGGTTATACCAATGGCATGACCCGCTCACTTCTAAAAGGGTGGTAAAGAAGGTTTTTAGAAAAGAAGAGGTCTATCACGGCAAATATTTAGACAGGGCTCCGGACCTCCTGATAATTTTTGAAGACGATATTAAGATTAGCGGAATTATGTTAGTGAATAAGAATGGAAACAGAGAGTATGTTAATGTTCCTCAGAATGTCTCTGATACTTTGAAGGTGAACGGAGCCCACAGGGATAACGGACTCTTTATCATGAAGGGCTATGGTATTAAGAGAGGGGTAGAACTTGAGGGTGCTGAAATTGTTGACCTTGCGCCTACCATCCTCTATCTCATGGGCGAGGTAATTCCGTCGGATATGGATGGCAAGGTTCTAATGAATGCCTTTGAAGAAGCGATGATAAAAGACAAACCTCTGATAGCAGACAATACTCCCGGAGATGAAATCCCCGCCTTTGAAGAAGAGGGTTATGGGAAAGATGAAAGAAAAACGATAGAGGAGAGATTGAGGGGGTTGGGTTACATAGAATGAGATTACGGTTTTTCAATTCATTAAATTACCCGCAGGGATTTAATCTGATTGGAATAGCGATTGCCATACTTATCGGACAATTGTTACTTCTTTTTGCGATGGTCTCTTCTGTCCCTGCCATGCTTATCGTTGCCGCCCTGATATATCTTACACTCATTGTGCTTCTTAAAAAAACGATGAGGGTATACATACTTATTATCCTCGTTCCGATTGCGGCGAATTTTAGTGGACTGACATTCCGTGCTACGTGGGCTACCGCTTCTGATATCTTGCCCATTTTCCCCTGGTTTGCAATTGTATCTATGGTCGGTCTTCTAATTGAGAAATCTACCAGAATCAGAGAATACGACTTTTCAACCCAGCTGGATTTTGTAGTTATCTTTTTTGTTTTCTGGGCATTAATCAGCGTTTTCTGGGCATCTGACCCTTACGCTTACCATACCATTTTTGAGTTCTCACTTTTATTTGTCAATTTTTTGCTCTTTTACCTAATAGCCACATTACTGAAAGATGAAAATCTTCATAGAAATTCCATTATTGTATTTATTGTATGGGGATTTGTAGTGGCAGTTTTATCCATAGTATCTCTTCATTTTCTTGAAGAAACTTATAAGTGGACATATGCCCTTTCCAATACTATTACTTTTGAATATGCCTTTAAACATTCAGAGACAAGAATAAAAGCGATAATGAATCCGAATTTAACCGCCCTCTTCTTGAACCTCGTCATTGCCTTTTCTTTCTGTCTTTTCCTCTGGTTGAAGAAGATGCTGGGTATTTTAAAAAAGTTTTTGTTTTTCCTGGTTATTATATTTTTAGTTTACGGGGTTTTAGAGACAAAGTCCAAGGCTGGAATCGGCTCAATGATTCTTATGTTCCTCTTTTTCCTCATAGTCATACATACCCTGCGGCGAAAGTTTGTTATAAACTTCTTTCTTTCCCTGTTTATTCTTGTCTCGTTGTTCATTATTCAAACTATGACTATTGGGAGAACACCCCGCATATTAGAATCTGAAGAGATGTCGTTGGAGGCGCGCCTGAATATATGGAAAATGGCAATGAAATCATTTATTTCTGAATCTCACGGTTGGGGACTGGGGATTGGAGGATTGATATACTATCGTGACCCCTTACCGCATGCCCATAGTATATATTTTTCCACCATCTTTGACCTTGGGCTTGTCGGTTTCATACTGTTGTCAGGATTAATAATAGCCCTAATTATTAAACTATCAAGGTTATTATCTTTACAGGAAACCTATCCGCAAATGATGCTGGTGGCGGCCGGCGGGGGATTTGTCGCTATGGGAATACAGGGCATTGTAGATTTCAGTTATATGCAGCCTATTATTTGGTTATTCTTGGGAATTACCATGGCAACCTTCAAACTGGTGGAAACTGAAAAAGGCCGCATGAAGGACGGGGTTTTATCATGAAAATTACTTTTATATCGTTGTTTCCGGACCTCACTGCCTTCGGACTGAGGGCTGTTGCCTCTTTCCTGAAAAGGGAAAACTATGAAATCCAATTGATTTTTCTTCCTGACCCGGACTTTGACAGGATTCAATCTCCAGAAGAGCGCAGCCGGTATACTTATCCGGAAACGATGATGGAGCAGTTGGAATTTCTTGTCAAAGATTCCAATTTAGTAGGGATTTCTCTTTTTACTTGTTACTTTCCCCAGGCTGTCCTGTTGACAAAGAGATTCAAGGCATTGAAGATTCCTGTCCTATGGGGCGGGAAGCACCCGTCTGCGGTGCCGGAAGGGTCCCTGAAATATGCCGATATAGTCTGTGTGGGAGAGGGGGAGGAAGCGGTTCTGGAGTTGGTATCTAAAATGCAGAGAGGGAAAGATTATCTCAATACGCAAAATTTCTGGTTTTCTACCCCAGAAGGTATAATAAAAAATCCGGTCAGGCCCTTGTTGAAAGACCTTAACAGTCTCCCGTTAATGGATTATTCATTCTGTCCTCACTATGTATGGTTAAAGGATAAAGGGACCATTGAACCCCTGAATGATGAAATCCTCAAGAGGTTTCTGCAGCGCGACCCATTTTCGGAAAGCGGGAGGGTTTACCAGACACTTTCTACCAGGGGCTGTCCCTATAACTGCACCTACTGTTATACTTTTAAAGGCCTCTACAAGGACCCGCAGTATGTCAGGCAGAGAAGCGTGGACAATATAATCAAGGAACTTGAAACGATAAAAAAGAGATACGATTTTGTGACTCACATAAGTCTCTGTGATGATGAGTTCATAGCCCAGAAGATAGAAAAACTTGAGGAATTCTCAAAAAAGTATAAAAAAAGGATAGGTCTGTCATTGTCCTGTCTCGGAAGCCCGAGGACCGTAAATGAAGAAAAGATTAAAACCCTCGTTAACGCAGGTCTATGCCTTATACAGATGGGTATAGAAACTGTCAGTGAAAACGGTAAAAAGGTCTACGAACGCACTATTCCTAATACAAGGATAATGGCAGCCGTTGAAACGATCAATAAGTACAGAAATAGTATTATTCCGGAATATGATTTCATCATTGATAACCCTTATGAGACAACAGAGGATATACTTGAGAACATAAGGTTTATTCTGAAGATTCCCAGACCATACCACCTGAACATCTTCAGCCTGGTGCTCTTTCCCGGGACGAAACTCTACCAGAATGCCATGGAAAGCGGAGCGATCAATAATGCCGAAGAGAATTATTTAAAGGTTTACAGAAATTATGAAAAAAGATACCTGAATCTTATATTCCAGCTTTTTAACTACCCGGTTCCGGGTTCTATTATGAGATTCCTGATTTCAAGGCCTATGGTCTTTTTGTTTGAGACCAAAGGGCTTGGTCGTTTCCTGTTTTATATCATGGATGTTTTAAAGAAAACCAATATACGTAAGTTCATGGACAGGTTCAGAGCAATACGTGTCCCGCACGGTTAATTTAAACGAGGTGGGATGGATATGTTAGGAGAAATGACTGAAATGAAGGTTGCAAAAGGCAGTATCTTAATTTTATTGATTACCCTGATAGCGGCCTTTAATGGTCCTTCGGATGCGTTGTCTCAGCCTCTCAGGGGAGGAGTCAGCGGTGAATTCAGGGAAAAGTTTGTGCAACTTCGTAAGTTGATAGAAGAGAAGAAGAGTGGGGGGGCAGATGTTTCAAAGGCGATGGAACTGGGCAGGCAGGCACGTGAGGCAGAAAAATCCGGAGACAGGGAGAAGGCGACAAAACTTATAGATGAGGCAATGGCGCTTCTTAAAGAGCCCGAGACTGAACCCGTTGAGGAGCCGGGAGATACCACCGAATCAGGTGAGGTTGCAGAGCATAAAAGGGGGAAAGAGATAACGGTTGAAATGAAAGTAAACTCTGATACGGTTACCGTTACAAGTGCTGTTGCAGGGGTAAATTCAGGGAAAGAGGTCACGGATTTTAATAATGCCTTCCCCTCCAAAATCCTGAAAGCTGAAGACGGAAAGGTAACAGTGAACATCTCTTCCGTACCTGTATTTATTGAAGAAGGCACCGGCGGGGATGGCGCGGCGGCAATTGACGTGAAAGAGGTCTCTATCAACTCACCTTTTGGCGGGAATCCAACAGCCGAATTAAAGGATATTACTCAGCATTATATGGATATCGGTGTTAAATGGATAAGGTATTCAGGGAGATTAATGGCATGGGATATAATAGAAAAAGAAAAGGGCAAATTTGACTGGTCTCTAAGTGATGCCGCCATCTCAGAGCCGTATAAAGAAGGACTAAATATTGTTTTTACTGTCAGGTCTTACAATAGATGGGACCAACCAATGAGGAAACTTGAAAAGGGTAAGGTTATGGAACCACTTGCCCCCTCAGACCTTGAGGCTTTCTTAAAGTTCCTGACAAAGGCGGTGGAACGTTATGATGGAGATGGTATTGATGACGCCCCCGGCTCTCCAGTTGTGAATTACTGGCAGATTGAAAATGAGGTGGATGGAAATTTCTGGGGTGATACTTCAGAAAACTATGCCAAACTTCTTCAGGCTTCGTACAACACCATAAAGAAAAATAATCCTGAAAATAATGTTTTGATTGCCGGTGCAAGTAATGTAAAAAGCTTTTATGGATTCTACATCCAGATATTTAAGGCATTACGCGATATTCAGGATAGCCCTGAAAGCCGCTGCTTTGATATACTTGATATCCACTGGTATGGCAACGCCGGTGACTACAAGGGAATAGAAGGGCATGATTTGATTACCTTTGTAAAGGATATGAAAAAGACCCTCTCAGATTATGGTTACAGCAATATCCCAATCTGGTTTACAGAGACCGGCACTTATGGCGGAAGAGGGGTAGTTGGAAAAGGAGGGAAGCCGCTTTCAGAGCAGGATGAGGTCACCCATGCAGCAGAACTGGTAAAGCGATACGTCCACTTTATAGCCAACGGCGTAAGCAAGGTTTTCTGGACACAAATGGTTGAGATACATCACGGCGCCATCGGTATAAAGAACGATTATTTTGAAAACCTGGGTATTATAAATAATCCCCGGAATGACGGCGATTCCTCAAAGAAATTGGCGTATTTCAGTTGCAAATTTATGACAGATAAGATTGAAGGCAGTAAATGGGAAAAGACGGAAAATATTAACCTCGGCAAGGGTATCTATGCCTACCGTTTCTCCGGAGGCGGCAGGGTGGTATATGTTTTGTGGTATGATGAGGCAAAGCAGAACTATTAAGTAGTAAAAAAACTAAATGATAGTAAATGAAAACATATTTCGCGATGTACTCAGGTTATTTGTATGGTTTCCGTTCAGATGGCTTGTATTGAAAGTCCCTGTTTCATGGGGTATTGCTTTACTCCGCGCTATGGGAGATATACATTACAGTTTTTCAAGAGGTAAAAGAGAGTTACTTAGAAACAACCTTTCCAGGTTAAAAGGTTATAGTATTGCGGATGACGAAAAGTGCGAGAAATCCGTCAGGGAATATTTTAGAAATCATTACATAGACCATCTTTTCATCTTCATATTTCCCAGATTTGGCATAAGGGAAATAGAGAAATTTATTAAAATAGAGGGGTTAGAATTCCTTGATAAAGCCCTTAAAAGAGGTAAAGGTGTATTACTTATTCATGGGCATTTTGGCCCTGTCCATCTTCCACTGGTAGTTCTCGCAAGGCTTGGCTACAGGATGAGACAGATTGGATTTCCGACCGGCGAAGGTTTGTCCTGGATAGGAAGAAATGTCGCCTTCAGATTAAGATTGAAATATGAGGCAGAAATACCTGCTGAGATAATAAAGGCAGATTCATTCTTAAGACCTGCATTTAAATGGTTAAGTGAAGACGGTGTTATCATGATTACAGGAGATGGTACAGGGACAGAGAAAAGAGTAGGAAGACACGAGGCTTTTAAATTCTTTGGACAGCCTGTCTTCTTTCCATTAGGACCTGCGGCTTTAGCCCGGAAGACAGGCGCTGTTGTCTTGTTCCTCTTTATAGTCCCTGGTGAAAAGAAACTGTATAAAATCATCATAGAGGAATCAATTGCGCAAGACTACAAAGTTGACAGGCGTATAGAAGATGTTACGGAACAGTTTATAAGGCGCCTGGAAGACTATATTGGCAGGTATCCGGGCTACATGCATTTTCTTGACAGGTTTTACCCTGGCGGGTTAATTCAAGATAAGGAAGCAGGTTTAAGAAATGAAAATAGGTGTGGATGCAAGAGTAACCGATAGATATCCGGGATTAGGAAGATATTGTATTAATATATTAAAGGGGTTAGCCGGAATTGATAAGGATAATGAGTATGTAGTATTTACCATTACACCTGAAAAATTTACAGATTTCAAACCCCATGAAAATTTCAAGGTTGTTCAGGTTGGCTATCCAGTTCTTTCACATAAGACCTTTTATGCGTTTTCTAATTTTATAAACAAATATACTCCTGACATCTTTTTTGCAGCCTTTCAAGTGGCTCCGCTTACGCTTTCATCTCCTACGGTGCTGGTTTTACATGACATGATGGATTTAATGTATAAGGATGCCTTTGCGCATCATAATTTTGTTATTAGATATGGATTAAAATGCTTCTTCAGATTTGCAATCCCCAGGTCTATAAAAAGGGCATCAGCAATTATTACAGTATCAGAAAGCACAAAACAGGACCTTTTAAGTTATTTTCCTACCGCTGAGAAAAGGGTTACTACAATATTAGAGGGTGTTGAGGGAAATTTTAAACCTGTTATTGATAAAGAGATTCTTGGGAAAATAAAAAGCAAGCATGGGTTACCCGAAAAATTCATACTTTATTTGGGGAGTATCAAACCCTACAAAAATCTTCACGGTGTGCTTGAATCATTCTCAAGGCTTATGGAGACAGGATGCTGCAATGATGTAAAACTCGTAATCGGAGGACTAAAGCATTTTTCTCTTGATAAAATATATGCAGAAATGGATAGGCTAAAGATAAAAGACAAGGTTTTCCATATCGGATTTATTGCCGAGGAAGACCTGCCAACTGTATATTCACTTGCAGATGTTTTTCTTTTCCCTTCCATCTGGGAGGGATTTGGTCTTCCTGCCCTTGAGGCAATGGCTTGCGGTGTTCCTGTCATTACCTCTAATATATCATCACTTCCAGAGGTAGTCGGTGATGCTGGAATAAAAGTCAACCCTTATGATATTACAGAAATTGCTTACAGCCTTAAGAAACTACTAACAGATACCGGTCTCAGAAATACCCTATCACAAAAAGGGATTGAAAGAGCAAAGACCTTTACATGGGAAAAGGCTGCAAGAAGAACGTTGGAAGTTATGGAACAAACTTATAAGGAATCAAGAAATGCCCCTTAAAAGGCCGGAGTTATTTCAAGGAGGTAAAAGAGATGGTAAGGTATAAGAGAGTTCTCGGGAACTTTCTTCTTCTGATAAGTACGGTATTAATATTTTTCCTTTTGACTGAGGGGGTTACCAGGCTGGTCATGCCCAACACCGTAAAAATAAGATTAATGCACCGGCCGGACGAAAAACTTGGATTCAGACTGGTTCCTAATTATAAGATGAGATATAAGACATCGGAGTTTGATACTTCTATAAAGATCAACTCTGAGGGATTGAGGGATTGCGAATATCAGAAAGATAAAGATTCAACGGTATTTCGTATCTTGGTATTAGGAGATTCTTTTAGTTTTGGCTTCGGAGTGAATTCAGAGGACGCATACCCGAAAATCCTTGAGGCTATGCTGAATAATAAAGTGAATGGAAGGGTCAAAAAATATGAGGTTATTAATGCCGGGGTGGATGGATATGGAACCGGGCAGGAATACATCTATCTTGAGGAATTAGGGAATAGGTACAAGCCGGACCTGGTAATCGTCGGACTTTATAGCAATGATGTCCAGGATGTGATGGTGGGGATACCTTCAGCATTTGCTAAAACCCGGGTAAAAAACCGTTTTTATTTCCTTTCTTATTTAAGAGGGCTGCAAATTTTGTTAGCCAGAACAGTAAAAGAGGATATCAGGTCTGAGGTTTTGCAAATCTACCAGGATACATACTCCCCCCGGTTTGAGAATGCGCTTCAAAAGACTAAAGAGTATCTGATAAAGATTAGGGATTTCTCTCATTCTATAGATTCAGAGACACTCATACTTATAATACCGCTCACTTTTGAGATAGACCGTTCAAACTGGAAAAAAAAGGGGTTAGGGAAATTATGCGGCGAAGACTTTTTTGATAAGAACATGTCCAAGTTTTCTGATATCTTTACCGGGTTCGGTAAAAAGGAAGATATTCCCACTCTGCCATTGTTACCTATCTTTAGAAACAGCAAGGTAATGCCGCTTTACTTTACCCGTGACCCTCACTGGACTAAAGAGGGTCACAGATTAGCGGCTGAATCCATATATAATTTTCTAATTGAAAAAAGGCTTATACATGAGGAATAGGTGAAAAGTGAATATCCTGGGAATTTCATGTTTTTATCATGATAGTGCGGCATGCTTGGTGCGTGACGGTGAAATTATTGCCGCTGTGCAGGAAGAGCGGTTTACACGTAAAAAACACGACTCTGATTTTCCGAAGAAAGCGGTAGAATACTGCCTTAAAAAAGGCGGCATCGGCATCGGGGGAGTGGACCATGTGGTTTTTTATGAAAAACCCATACTCAAATTTGAACGGATTATAGAAACATATCTGGCGCATGCACCTTTTGGATTAAGAAGCTTTTTAACGGCGATACCGATTTGGCTAAAAGAAAAATTGTGGATGGCTGAATTGATTAGAAAGGAGTTGAAGGGATTTCAGGGCAAACTTTTATTCCCCCAGCACCATGAGTCCCATGCCGCCTCCGCTTTTTATCCTTCTCCATTTGAAGAGGCAGCATTTTTGACAATTGATGGCGTAGGAGAATGGACGACAACGAGTTGGGGGGTTGGTAAAGGCAACCGATTAGACATCTTATATGAACTCCGTTTTCCCCATTCGTTAGGTCTGCTTTACGCTGCCTTTACCTACTATACCGGGTTCAAGGTTAATTCAGGTGAATATAAGGTTATGGGACTTGCACCATACGGTGAACCCAAATATGCTGATGCGATTTATGAGCATTTGATAGACCTCAAGGCTGATGGTTCATTTAAATTGAATATGGAATTCTTCAATTATTGCACCGGACTTACAATGACCAATGAACGGTTTCACAGGTTGTTTGGAGGAGGGCCGCGTAAACCAGAAAGCAGATTGACACAGAAGGAGATGGATCTGGCAGCCTCTATTCAGAGGGTAACAGAAGAGGTCATGTTAAGAATGGTCCGTCATATCAAAAAAGAGACAGGACAGAGATATTTATGCCTTGCCGGTGGAGTGGCGTTGAATTGTGTGGCGAACGGGAAGATACTGAGGGAAGGTATATTTGACGACATTTGGATACAGCCTGCCTCTGGAGATGCAGGCGGGGCATTGGGGTCTGCTCTTCTGGCGTGGCATAAGGCGCTTGGTCATGAAAGGACTGTGGTGAAGGGTAAGGATAAGCAGCAGGGTTCTTATCTTGGCCCTGATTTTAAGGATGAGGAGATAGAGGCATTCCTGAAAACCAAGGATGTCCCATTTCAGAGATATCCGAATAAAGAAATTCCGTCAGTAGCTGCCGGGTTATTGGCGCAAGGGAAAGTGATAGGGTGGTTTCAGGGACGGATGGAATTTGGCCCTCGCGCCCTGGGGGCAAGAAGTATTATCGGTGATGCGCGTTTACCCGCGATGCAGTCAGTAATGAACCTGAAGATTAAATTCAGGGAATCATTTAGACCGTTTGCGCCATCCGTGTTGAAGGAAAAAGTTTCCGATTATTTTGATATAGATAGAGAAAGCCCCTATATGCTTTTAGTGGCTGACGTCAAAAAAGAACGGCAGAGGAAAATGTCACCAGACGAAGAACGGCTGTGGGGTATTGATAAATTGAATGTAATCCGAAGCGAAATACCCGCCGTGACCCATGTTGACAATTCCGCCCGTATTCATACGGTGGACAAAGAAACCCATACCCTATACTATGCCGTAATTGAGGAGTTTTATAAAAAGACAGACTGCCCTGTCATTATAAATACTTCATTCAATGTTCGCGGGGAACCTATCGTTTGTTCACCTGAAGATGCATATAGATGCTTTATGAGGACACGCATGGATTACCTGGTGATAGGCAATTATATTTTAGATAAAGCAAAACAACCGGAATTGAAAAACGATGACGATTGGAGAAGAAAATATGAATTGGATTGAGGTTGGTATATGATATCGGAAGTAAAGAAGGAAATATCCGGGTTGGAGATAACCCATAAGACCTTGCGGAATTTTGGACTGCTTTTCTGTGTAATTTTCGGCATATGGGCAGGAATAATGTTTTTAAAGGCTAAACCTTACTGTTTATGGTTTGCCGTAGTGAGTATAGCATTCTTTCTGTCAGGTATGTTGTTTCCGGAGGTGCTCAGACAGTTCTACAGGATATGGATGTCGCTGGCTTTTGTATTGGGCTGGTTTATGACCCGGGTGCTCCTATCTATAGTGTTTTTTGTGGTCGTAACTCCTATCAGGATTATATTGAAGGCATTGGGAAAAGATTTGTTGGATGAAGGGGTTCAGAAGGAAAGTAGGACCTATTGGAAAAAATATGAAACTGCGCAGAATAAAGAACGTTATCAAAAACAATTCTAACGTGAGGAAACACATATGAGCAACTTGTCTATTATACGTGAGGTGTGGGAGTTTTTAATGGAGAGAAAGAAGTGGTGGTTGTTCCCCATCATCCTCATTTTATTGCTATTAAGCGCCTTTATTATTTTCGCTTTAAATTCTGCAATCGCGCCTTTTATATATACTTTATTTTAATTAAATGTAATAGGAATTTCAATAGGCGGGATATTATGTCGTTTAAAATTGATTTTATAAGGGCATATTCTTTAAAAGACATTCGCAAAGGGATATTTGATACATTAGAGAAGTATAAGGATGGACTGCCTGAAGTCAAGACTGCCAGAATCCTCTTGAAGCCTAACCTTAACAGCAATATGAATGCCTTGACTGGTAATACCACCGATTTAAGGCTCATTGCTTCTGTTATAGAATTTATCAAGGAAAATGGATATAGGGAGATAACAATCGGCGAAGGGACGAACAGCGGGTTTTACAGGAACAACATCAGCGTCCTCTCAAGGCTTGTGATTGACAAACTGGCAAAATATTACGGCGTCAGGGTGGTTGACCTGAACTTTTCGCAAGAGGTTGATATACCATTTAAGGATGGAGTGAATGCAGGGGTGGCTAAGGAATGTATGGAGGCGGATTTTTTCATCAACATGCCAAAACTAAAGACCCATTTTGAAGTGGGGATGAGCGTTTGCCTGAAAAACCTGATGGGGTGCCTGGTCGGTCAGGAAAACAAGAAAAAAACCCATAAGAGCCTGGCAGAGAATATCCTGAATATCAATAACAGGGTCCAACCCCACCTACATATCGTTGACGGTCTTATTGCCATGGAAGGGCTTGGGCCAACTCGCGGGACGCCTGTCCGTACAGGGCTTATCATAGTCGGGCAGGACCCGTATCTTATTGATTTAGTCTCTGCAAGGATTGCCGGATTTGACCCTGAAGAGGTGCTGACGTTAAAACTGGCTGAAACTCAAGGTATAATCACAGGGGATTATCACCGGTTTGTTGAATCCCTGGACCTGTCTGGCATTACGAGAAGATTTCAAGTACCTAAGGCTAACCCGCTCGTTTCTTTTATTCACAGCCCCAAGCGCCAGCGGTATTTTCTGGCGATTCGGAACACAGCATTCTTTAACTGGCTCTGTTCAACAAAACTTGCCGGGAAACTCCTTTTCAAGAGCGGGCTGAGACAGGATAATTTTATAAAGGAAGATATGGTATTTAAGGGATTAAAACTTGATAAAAGCAAATGCAGGAGTGATTGTGCCAAATGCACGGCTTATTGTCCGGTCGGGCTTGAACTTCCCGAAGAACTGGAAAACAAGGATAACGGCTGTATAGGATGTCTATACTGCTTCCTGGTCTGTCCAACTCATGCTATTGAATTTAACGGCTTGCTTGGTTTTATGTCTGAACAACTCAAGCAGTATGACCATATTACAAGGAAGACTGTTTAAGATGAAGATTCTATTACTCAATCCCCCATTCCTGAAGAAATTTTCCCGACCGCAGAGAAGTCCGGCAGTGACAAAAAGCGGGGCGCTTTATTTTCCAATGTGGCTTTCTTATGCAGCCGGTGTTTTAGAAAAAGAAGGGTTTGATGTGGATTTGATAGATGCCCCTGCAGATGGCTATGATTTAGATTATTGCATTGAAAGGGCTAAAGGCTTTAGTCCCAACCTTATAGTCCTTGATACCAGCACACCAAGCATTTACAACGATGTGGAGGTTGCCGGAAAACTGAAAGATGAATTTCCTGAAGCCTTTGTTATCCTCGTGGGAACCCATGTATCAGCCCTTCCTGATGAAACCCTGAAAATGGATAAAAGAATTGATGCCGTAGCACAATATGAATATGAATGGACCCTGTTAGACCTTGTTAGAACTCTGGATAAAAGAGGGGACTTAAAAAACGTTCCTGGCATAATCTTCAGAGACAACGATAGGGTCATTCATAATCCAGCACGGCAATATATAGAAGACCTGGATGGGCTGCCTTTTGTAAGTGCGGTTTACAAAAAATTCCTGAAAATAGAGAATTACTTTAATCCGAATGCCTTATATCCTATGGTGACGATTACCACGAGCAGGGGATGCCCTTTTAAATGCACCTTTTGTGTTTATCCTCAGGTATTAATGGGAAGGGGCTCCAGGCTCAGGAGCGTAGAGAATGTAGTCCATGAGATGGAATATATTGTGGAACATTTTCCCAAGGCAAAGGCAATCTTTTTTGAAGATGATACCCTGACAGTTAATAAAAAGAGGTGTAAGGAATTGTCTGAACTTATCATCCAAAGGGGAATAAGAATTTCATGGACAGCCAATGCGAGGGTCGGATTGGATTTAGAGACTATGCGTCTCATGAAGAAGGCAGGTTGCCGTTCTTTATGCGTGGGTTTTGAAAGCGGAAGCCAGAAAATCCTGGACAATATGAAGAAAAATATCAGACTGGAAGAGATGGGAACATTTATGGCGGATGCTAAGAAGGCAGGGATTTTAATCCACGGCTGTTTTATGGCAGGACTTCCTGGTGAGACAAAAGAGACGCTCAATCAGACTCTTGAGATTGCAAAAAAACTCAATCCTGATACTGTCCAATTTTATCCTGTGATGGTCTATCCCGGGACAGATGCCTATACATGGTATGAAGAAAAGGGACTTATCAGAACAAAAGACTTTTCTAAATGGCTTACCCCTGAGGGACTTCACAATACGGTTATCAGCACCGAAACCTTATCATCAGAAGAACTGGTCAGGTTTTGCGATGAGGCGAGGAGGAGGTTTTATTTGAGGCCATCTTATATACTCAATAAGTTTACTCAGATGGTTACCAATCCACGGGAGATCCGGCGGATATTCAAGGCAGCGCGAACATTTATTAAATACCTTTTCAAAGGCTCGGATATTAGCAAGGCGTAGGACTCACCAAACAGAAGGGTTATTAACGGAGGTATTGGCATGAACCTTAAAGATTTTAAATCCGGTGTTTACAGGCAACAATATCAATATAAAAGATTATCTGAAACTATTTTAAGGTAGATTATGGAATTTTATAGTTTACTTTGGGGTTTCAAACTATACTATAGATTTTTATAGTATAGTTTAGGGTCTTAAACTATACTATGGATTTTTATAATATACTTTAGTAGAGTTAAAAGAAACTATAGATTTTCATAATTTCCTTTAGGAACGTTAAAGGAAATTATGGATAACATTGAGGTTTTTAATAGATGAAACCGTATCCGTCATATAAAGATTCAGAGATTGAATGGATTGGAAAAATTCCGAAGGACTGGAATATAAAAAGATTTAAATATGCCTTATCTACTTTGGAAAGTGGAAATCGTAAAGTTGGCTGTTGATATTTGTCGTTTGAGGGGGGTAGTTTAATACTATGGTCTCAGTTATCATTCCCGCATATAATGCTGAGAAGACTATCGGACAATGTTTAAATGCCCTGAAAGAGCAGTCTTACTCTCCTGAGTCATATGAGGTTATTGTAGTAGATGACGGTTCAACCGACAAAACCGGGGAGATTGTACAGGGATATAAGGTCAAGTATATCCGGCAGGAGAACCAGGGACCTGCTGTGGCGAGGAATAAGGGAGTGCAGGAGGCTAAGGGGGATATTGTTCTTTTTACTGATTCAGACTGCGTGTCTGATAAAAACTGGATAGGCGAGATGGTCAGACCTTTTGACGCCCCGGAAGTTGTGGCTGTCAAGGGAGTATATAAAACCAATCAAAAAAGTCTTGTAGCAAGATTTGCCCAGATAGAATTTGAAGAGAGATACAAGATGCTTAAAAGAGCCGATTCAATAGACATGATAGACACCTATTCTGCAGGATTCCGCCGGGAGATTTTCTTAAAAGCCGGTGGTTTTGACGCCTCATTCCCTTCTGCAAATAATGAAGATACAGAACTCTCTTACAGGATGTCAAAACTCGGGTTTAAAATGGTTTTCAATCCCGATGCGATAGTCTATCATCTTAATCATCCTGATTCTATTAGAAGATATGCCCGGCTTAAATTCTGGAGAGGTTATTGGCGGGTGGTGGTTTATAAAAGATTCCCAGGCAAAATGGTTAAGGATACGTATACGCCGCAGACACTTAAATTTCAAATACTTTTTTTATATCTGTCTCTAATAACACTGCTAATGCTCGCCATATGGCAAAAGTTGACAATCTTATTTTTATTTGGCATAATAGCATTTGTTCTTTCAACCTTGCCGTTTACACTTTTTGCCTTTAAGAAAGACACAATGGTAGGAATACTATCCCCATTTTTTCTCTTGATACGTGCTGGCTCACTGGGGGCCGGGGTTATGTGGGGATTATTAAATAAGAGGTAATTATAATGACAACACAGGGGAATGAACAGATTATAAGAAGCGTATGCCGGGTGTGTCACGGCGGGTGCGGGGTTTTGGTTTCTGTCAGGGATGGCAAGGTGGTTAAGGTCAAGGGGGACCCTGAATCACCCATGAGCAAAGGATGGATGTGCGTTAAGGGTATGGCAAGCCCTGAGATTGCCAATCATCCGGACCGCCTTCAAAAACCTCTTAAGCGAAAGGGTGGAAGGGGAAGCGGAGAATGGGAAACCATTTCATGGGAACAGGCGCTGAATGATATTTCTTGCCTGTTAGATAAATTCCGCCAGGAGTCTGGTCCTGAATCAATTGCCCTGGGGCAAGGGACAGGACGGCACCATTATATGCGCGTGGTCCGTTTTGCTAACCAGTTAGGAACACCGAACTGGTATGAGCCGGGATTGGCACAGTGTTTTATTCCACGAATTACAGTAAGCAACTTAACCTACGGTGGTTTTATGGTAGGCGATTATTATGGAGAAGTTCCTCCTAAGTGTATCATCTTCTGGGGACACAATCCGCTGGTATCCGGACCGGATGGAGAGATAGTTGCCCTGGTGAAACGGGCCATGGCTAAGGGCTCCATGGGTATTGCCATTGACCCGAGGAGGTCAGAGACCGCAAAGATGTGCAGGCAATGGCTGCCTATTAGGCCCGGGACAGATGCTGCCCTAGCTCTTGCGATGATTAATGTCATCATTAATGAAAATCTCTATGATAGAGAATTCGTAGAAAAGTGGACAACAGGATTTGAAGAACTAAAGGTTCATGCTGCAAATTATACGCCGCAGTGGGCTGAAGGTATCACATGGGTTAAATCTTCTGACATCATTGAGGCTGCCAGAACCTATGCGTTAAATAAACCTGCTGTGTTAGAGTGGGGAATGGCTATTGAACAGAACCCGAATTCCCTGCAAACTGTCCGGGCTATTGCCATCCTGCGTGGTATAACCGGCAACATTGATATCCCGGGAGGGGATATCCTGGGGATGAATATAATCCGTAGTTATCCGACGTTGAAAGAGAAACTGTCTGAAGATGCCCTGAAAAAACGTCTGGGTGCCGGGCAATACAAACTATTAGGCGGGTGGCGCGCCTTTATGCCATCAGCCCATATCCCTGCATTGTTCAATGCCATGCGGACAGGCGACCCATACAGGGTCAGGGCACTTTTAATCTTCGGCAGCAACCCGTTAACTACAGTTGCGAATTCAAAAGAGGTTTATGAGAGTCTGAAAAAATTAGACCTCTTGGTAGTTACAGACCTTTTCATGACGCCAACCGCGGCAATAGCAGATTATATCCTGCCGGCTGCCTTCTGGACAGAGGTAGAACAGGTCATCGGTTATCCCCTTGTGGCAGAGAATATGGTTATGGCTCAGCAAAAAATCAATCAGACAGGAGAATGCAGGCAGGATGAATGGGTTATGGATGAGTTATCAAAAAGGATGTCCCTGCCTGGCAGTAACGAGACTCTGCATGACGTGATGAATTACCAATTAGAACCGCTTGGAATAACCTATCAGGAACTTAAAGAACGGAGTTCCGTCCATCCTGCCCATGAATATAGAAAATATGAAAAGAACGGTTTTAGAACACCTTCAAGGAAGGTTGAACTTTATTGCAGGGCTTTGGAAAGGATGGGCTATGACCCGCTTCCTGCTTATAAGGAACCGCCTGAAAGCCCGTTACAGACCCCTGAACTGGCAAAGGAATTTCCTTATGTCCTTACAACAGGCAGCCGCAGGATGGAATTTTTCCATAGCGAACATCGTCAGATACCCTCATTGAGAAAACGCCGGCCTGACCCCCAGGTAGAATTGCATCCAGAGATTGCTGCCTTGCATGGCATTACCCATGGAGACTGGGTTATTGTCAGTTCCCCGAGGGGTAGTATAAGGATGAAGGCATTAGTTACAGCGGATATTGTCCCCGGAGTGATAAATATAGACCATGGATGGTGGTTTCCTGAAAAGACTGGACCTGATTATGGAGTCTGGGAGTCCAACGCCAATATATTAACCAGCAATGCACCGCCTTATGACCCGGCATTTGGAAGTTATCAGTTAAGAGGACTCCTGTGCCGGATTGCGAAAGAGACAGTATAAAAATAATTGATTTTATCTTATTATAATGATAGAATACCTGCAGAAAGGAGATGGCGACGCATGGTTCATGAAAAGGATGACGATGCAAAGGGTTCATGGGTTACATACCGCCCTGAGATTAAAATCTTAGATTGCACAATCAGGGACGGTGGTCTTATGAACGACCATAAGTTTGAAGATGGTTTTGTGAAAAAAATCTATGATACCTGTGCTTCTGCAGGTATAGATTATATGGAATTAGGATACAAGGCATCAAAGAGGATATTTGCCCCTTCGCAGTTTGGCAGATGGAAACATTGTGATGAAGACGACATCCGACGGATAGTTGGCGATAACCCCGCGTCTTTAAAACTAACCGTGATGGCAGATGCAGAACGGACAGACTACCATGAGGATATCCTGCCGAAAGAGAAAAGCGCCCTTGATTGTATTCGCATCGCCACTTATATCACCCAGATTCCCTCGGCACTGGATATGATTAAAGATGCCCATGATAAAGGATATGAGACCACATGTAACCTTATGGCAATCTCTACAGTTCCGGACAAGGAACTTAAGGACGCCTTAGATGTCCTTGCCAAAAGCCCTGTTGATACCATATATCTTGTAGACAGTTTTGGATTCTTCTATTCTGAACAGATTAGAGACTATACACTCAAATTTCTGAGGGCAGTAGAGGGAACAGGTAAGCAAATCGGTATTCATACGCACAATAACCAGCAGCTCGCTTATGCGAATACCATAGAAGCACTAATTGTGGGTGCTAACCGGCTTGATGCTACAATCCATGGACTGGGGCGGGGTGCAGGCAACTGTCCCCTGGAACTGCTTATAGGATTTTTGAAGAATCCCAAATTTCATCTTCGCCCTGTCCTTGAATGCGTGCAGGAAATCTTCGTGCCGCTCAGGGAGAAGATAGACTGGGGCTACAGCATCCCGTATATGATTACAGGGCAACTCAACCAGCACCCCCGCGCCGCAATAAAGATGAGGGAAAGCCAGAATCCTGATAACTACGTCTTATTCTATGACCAGATGACAGAAAAAGAGTAAGGCGTGTTTTCAAAAAGTGATTGACAGGGAATAAACCATATAGTATAATCCATATTACTTAACTTAATATATGTGCCCCTGTAGCTCATTAGGATCAGAGCAGAGG
>CAYVEO010000005.1:0-10157 GCA_964449965.1 uncultured Planctomycetia bacterium | reverse complement strand
GTCTTATTCTATGACCAGATGACAGAAAAAGAGTAAGGCGTGTTAAAACAAAAAAACTCTTGCAAAAAAATAATTTTAGGGTATAATGGATTTTTATGAAAGAGTTAATTCCAATTGAGAAAATATAAACCAAGATATTCCAGATAAGGGGTAAGAAGGTAATGTTGGATAATGACCTGGCAGTACTCTATGATGTTGAAGCAAAACAATTAAAGAGACAGGTTAGAAGAAATATTAAAAGATTCCCTGACGATTTTATGTTTGAGTTAACACGAAAAGAATATCAAGATTTTTTAAGGTGCCAAATTGGCACCTTAAAAAGAGGTGGACATTCAAAATATCTTCCGTATGTGTTTACAGAACAAGGCATAGCAATGCTATCTGGTGTTTTGAATAGCAGGAGGGCAATTCTGGTAAATATTCAAATTATGCGTGCCTTTGTAAACCTAAGGAGAGAAATCCTAACATATGCTGGTTTAAAACGGAAGATTGAGGCAATGGAAAATAAATATGACACACAGTTTAAGATTGTATTTGAAGCTATTAAGAAATTATTAAAGCCTTCTCCTATAGAAGAAAAACCAAAACGCAGAATAGGATTCCATGCTGATTAATCTTGTGCCCATAATTGTGCCTAAAGTAGTGCTAAAGATTGCAAAACCCTGCAAAGGAATTACAAACGCTAAAAATACTAAAAATTAGGTTTTTATCGTCTAAAAATTAGGTTATTAACAATGTTCCGACGACATGCCCCTGTAGCTCATTAGGATCAGAGCAGAGGTTTCCTAAACCTCGTGGAGAGGTTCGAATCCTCTCAGGGGCACCAGGATACTTATGATAGACTTGCATACACATACATTATTGACTGATGGGGTCCTTTTGCCATCTGAACTGGTGCGGCGCTGCTTCGTGAAGGGCTATAAGGCTCTCGCTATAACAGACCATGTGGACAGTTCTAATGCGGATTTTATTGTAGGCAGAATTGTCAATATTTCCAGGAAATTAAATTCTACGTGGAAAGGTATAAGGGTTGTCCCGGGGGTAGAGATTACCCATGCACCATTAGAAGAGATGGAAGAACTCATAAGATATGCGAGACTTCAAGGTGCAAAACTTATCCTTGTCCACGGGGAGAGCATAGCAGAGCCTGTTCTTCCAGGGACCAACAAGAGGGCGTTAGAATCTGACATAGATATATTAGCACACCCGGGACTTATTACATTGAGTGAGACAAGACTTGCCAAAAAAAGAGGCATATACTTAGAGATTACTACAAGGCGAGGACACTCTCTTACCAATGGGCACGTTGCAAAGATGGCACGGACTGTTGGTGCAAGTTTGGTATTGAATACGGATAGCCACACGCCAGGTGACCTGATTACGAAAGATGAGGCAAGAAGGGTGGCAAAAGGTGCAGGACTAACTGATAAAGAAATAGAGGGTATGTTCAGAAATTCATTAGAAATATTAAAGTCTATAACATATTGAAATAAAATAAGTTAGAATAATATATATAAAAAAATTAAAAAAATACTTGACAAATAAGAACTTATGTGATATATTTGTCAGCATGTAGCGTCCTTTGTGCGATGAATCGCACCGCTACTGAGTGTTTGTTACTTTGGCGACACCATCATGGATAACTTTAATCTGGCGAAAAAGGAGGTGGAACCTAACAGCCTGAGGTTATCAAACTCATGATGATGAGCATATAGATGGAAATATCTGGGCAACCCGTACATGTTTGTATTTTTACGGGTCCATGTTTATATTGGCCAATAAATATATTGGCAAAGGTAAATGCGGTGAAGATAAACCGCAAAAAAAGGAGGATTTAAATGAAGATATTAACCATGTTTTGTGCTTTGGTATTGGCAGTGGCTTTAGCCGCCCCTGTCTATGCCGAGGTCCAAAATGTAAAGGTAAGTGGAGATATCAGTATATATGGCCTTACCAGGGATAATTATACTACCACTGGTTCAGGTTCAGGCAGGCTTGTAAATGGAGCCACGGCGGCGGAGGGAGCTTCATCAGACGGATTTCCGGAGGCTCTATCAGCTGATTATTATGCTACGATTACACGCCTGAGAATAGATGCTGATTTGACTGATAACGTCTCCACATTGGTAAGGTTGATCAATGAAAGGGATTGGACTGCAGCAACTATTGGTGGTGCGAATGAGAATATAGACATTGACTTAGCATCTATTACGTTGAAAGAGATGCTCTATTCCCCGTTGACATTGATATTAGGTCGTCAGGACATAAGATGGGGAAGCGGGTTAGTCATAGGTGATGGAACTACTGTTCAAACAGCAGCAACAGGTTTGTTTGCAACAGATTTGAGTGCCAGGAAGTCATTTGATGCTGTCCGGGCAATCTTGGATTATGACCCATGGACGTTAGACTTAATCATTGCCAAGGTTACTGAGTCCGGCGCTGGTGCTGATATTGATGTTTATGGTGTGGATGCCTCTTACAAGTTCGCGGAATATAATGCAGTATTTGAGGCTTATTATGTTGATATCCACGATAGCTCAGCGATAGATAGTACTGTTCTTGGTACGTCAAATGGTACTAATACGTCAACTCTCGGTGCAAGACTTACTGGTGAGCCTGTAGCAAAACTGACAGGTGAGATAGAATTCGCCTATCAATTTGGGGACTCGCAAGCTGCTATTGCTGACCAGGATGCCTGGGCATTTGATATTGGAGCAGTTTATGCTTTTGATACGACTTACTCACCGAAGTTGGGTTTAAAATATGGTCTTAGGACTGGTCAGGATACAACTGCAGCAGCTACTGCCGACAACGAGGCATGGAATGCTGTATTTGAGGACCAGCTAAACGGCGAAATCTTTGACCCGAACACCAATATCCAGTTTATCAAATTAAGCGGGTCATTGGTACCTGTAGAGAAACTGACTGCGGGTATTGACTATTACATGTACTGGTTTGCTGAAGACCTGGCATTTCCTTCAGCACCACCTGCGAGTGCAGTTTCAGCGGATGATGATGCAGGTGCTGAGGTTGATGTTACCCTCAGTTATGCCTATACAGAGGATGTCACTATAGGGCTTGTAGCCGCATGGTTCTTCCCGGGTGATGCCTATGGCAGTACTGCTGCATTAGGCAACGGCGGAGACGAGACTGCAGCAGAAGTGCTTGCTACTGTAACAGTTGCATTCTAAGGATTTGATATAAATCCTTATGTAGGGGTGTTCCGACGTAACGTCGGAACACCCCTACTTTTATTTTTCCATCCTGCCTTGACAAAACCCATTTTATATGGTATATTCTATTAAATATTATGAGTGGTCTTATACCAGATGATACTGTAGAAGAAGTCCGTAATAGAAGTGATATAATAGAAGTCATATCCGCATATATCCCCCTCAAGCAAAAAGGAAAGAATTTCTGGGCATTATGCCCATTTCACCATGAGAAGACAGCCTCTTTCTCAGTGAACCCTGAGAAGCAAATTTTTTATTGTTTCGGCTGTAATGCAGGCGGCAGTGTCTTCAATTTTTTAATGCAATACGAGAAGATGGAATTTCCTGAGGCTGTGAGGGCATTGGCTGAAAAATACGGTATAGATGTCAAGACCTCAAAGGATACCGCGAGTTCGTCAATCAGTAATGAACTATACAGAGTGAATGATTTGGCTGCCGCTTTCTATCACGGCATACTTTTAAAGAAAGGTGCGGGTGATGCTGCCCGCCAATATCTGGGTAAGAGAGGCATATCTGAAAATACCCTTGAAGAGTTCAGGTTAGGTTATGCCCCTGATTCATGGGATAGTCTCATTACTTACATAAAGAAGAATGGAATGGATGAGGGACTTTTGGTAAAGACCGGGCTTGCCGTCCAATCCAGAAAAGGCGGATACCATGATATGTTTAGAAAACGTCTGCTTTTCCCTATATTTAACGTTCGTGGAAAGGTCATTGGTTTTGGCGGGCGGGTCATGGGTAATGATTCGCCAAAATATCTAAACTCACCTGATACCAGGCTCTATAACAAAGGCAGAGAACTTTACGGATTGAGCCATACATTAGATTATATAAAAGAAAGCGGCTATGTTATCATCGTTGAAGGATATATGGACTTTCTTACCTCATTCCAGGGCGGCGTGAGAAATATCGCAGCCACCTTAGGGACTGCCTTAACGATAGAGCATATTAGATTGATAAAGCGATATGCCTCTAACGTAGTAATCGTATATGACGGAGATGCAGCAGGGGAACTGGCGTCTTTGAGGGGATTGGATATGCTCGTTGAGGAGGGTTTGAATGTCAGGATAGTCACGCTGCCGGAAGGGCTTGACCCTGATGATTATGTTCGTTCCAGGGGTGCTCAGGAATTCAGGGAAAAAACGAGTTCCGGGGCGAAGGATTTATTTGATTATAAATTGGGATTATTGTTGGGCAAATACGATAAATCCAGATTAGAGGATAAGGCGATAATATCTCGTGAGATGCTGCAAACTATATCAAAAATTGACAACGCCATTATCAAGTCAGGATACATAAAAAGATTGGCAGAAAAACTCAACGTTGTAGAATCTGCTATATTAGAGGAATTGAGAAAGGTTAAAACAGGTCCTGTAAGGGTTAATACGCAATCGGGAAGAGGGACAGTCATACCATCTGCCCGGGCGTCCGCCCAGGCGTCCGCCCAGGCGGATGTTCCAGCCGTATTGGCTGAGAAGATGGCACTCGGACTCTTATTAGAAATCCCTGACGTCATTCCCGAGGTAGAGGATATCTTAAGTCCTGAATATTTTAATACACCCCAGATGCAGAGAATCGCTGATGCAATTCTCAAGTTAAAGGAAAAGAATCTTTCTATAACCCCTGCGAGTTTGATGAATTATCTGAAGGACGATAAGTTGAGCCAAATTGTCTCAGAGATTGCCGTGACAGTGGATGGCATTGAGGATAAGAAAAAGAACCTATTGAACTGTATCAGCTGGCTCAGGAAGAACAATCTTAAAGTGAAATTAAAAAATCTTGAAGCGCTAATCAGTTCAGCACAGGGCGCCAAAGATAATAACCTGCTGCAGGGCTTGATGTCGCAATACGACCATTTAATAAGGAGTAGGAATTGATATGGCAAAAAAGAAACCAGGCATTAAGGGTTTGAAGAAGCTTATCGCATTAGGCAGACAGAAAGGCCACCTGACCTATGATGAGTTAAATAACATCCTGCCTGATAACATAGTTACATCTGAAGAGATAGACGAGATACTCAAGGTATTGGGTAATGAGAATATAGAGATAGTGGATGGCGAGGAGCATCTTGAGATAGAAAAACTTGAAGTAGAAGAAGGAAAATTAGACAAAGAAGCCGAGCCTGTCCCGGCAGGCGAGGAAGAGGCAGAGGCGGAAGAGGTTTATAAGGCCCCTCATATAGATGACCCTGTAAAGATGTATTTAAAAGAGATGGGAGGTATACCCCTTCTTACAAGAGAGCAGGAATTATCTCTTGCAGAGCAGATTGAATCGGCTGAACAATCTTATAGAGAGGTTGTCCTCTCATGTAAGATTGCGAAGGCAGAGGCAATCAGGTCAGCCCAGATGATTCTGAAGAAAGATATAAATCCGGAAGAGGTAATCAAGGAAGAGTCAAAATACAAGCAGGATAAGATTATAAGGAATATACCGCGCCTTATCAGAAGACTCCATGCAACACGGAAAAAACAGAATCTATTGCCGCTGCTTTTAGAATTCAAATTCAGTGTTTCAGTTATAGATGATATAGCAAATAAGATAAGAGAGCGTGCAAAGGAGATAGAGAAGATAGAAAAGGAAATATCGAAAGTCAGGAAGAAAAGAAGTCCTGAATTAAAAGATTTGGAACGTAAGAAACGGCGGCTGGAGCTGGAATTCGGTGAGTCTTATGATAGAATAAAAAATAGATTGAAATTGATTAAGAAAAAAGAAACTGATTTTGTAAAGGCAAAGAAGTCGCTGGTAGAGGCAAACCTGCGGCTTGTGGTAAGTATAGCAAAAAAGTATATAAATAGGGGGCTTTCCTTCCTGGACCTTATCCAGGAAGGAAATATCGGCCTGATGAAGGCTGTGGATAAATTTGAATACAGGCGCGGCTATAAGTTCAGCACTTATGCCACATGGTGGATAAGACAGGCGATTACCCGTTCTATAGCAGACCAGGCAAGGACTATCAGGATACCTGTGCATATGATAGAGACGATTAACAAATTAATCAGGGCATCTAGGACGCTGGTTCAGGAGAATGGCAGAGAACCTACCCCTGAAGAATTGGCTGAGGAGATGGATATGTCTGTTGAGAAGGTCAGGGAAATATTGAAACTTGCCCAGGAGCCCATATCCCTGCAATCCCCGATAGGCGAAGAGGGGGATACGCATTTTGGTGATTTTATAGAAGATAAAAGGGCGATATCCCCTGCCAATGCTACTGTCCATGCGATGCTGAAGGAACAGATGGAGAAGACGCTTGAAACGCTTACAGAGCGGGAACGCAAGGTCCTGATGTTGAGGTTCGGCTTGAAGGACGGCTATCCATGCACATTGGAAGAAGTCGGCGCTATCTTCAATGTAACCCGTGAAAGGGTCCGGCAGATAGAGGCAAAGGCATTGAGAAAACTGCGACACCCAACCAGGAGCAATAAGTTAAAGAATTTTCTTGAAATGGGACTGGGAGAAGAGAGAGAGATTTAAGAACGTCATTAATTTATGGAATCAAATCTGGAGAAATTTTCAAGGTCATGGCCCCAGACCTTATTGGCAGCAAGCCGTAAGGTCCTTCTGTACCCTCCTAATCATCCTGTAGTAAAGAATGCGATTGCAGAACCCTTCCTTATCTTTCAACAATTCATTCCTTCTCAAGAAAAGGGTGAAGTTACCTTAAGCGTCCACGAAGGTAAATTGTTAGTAAATGGAAACATCCTGGAAGGTGAGGATGGGCATATATCATGGTTTATTTCTATACTGGAAAATACAGGTATAGAGAGCCTTACCGTATCATCAGGAATCACCCAGGATGAATTGGGTGATTTTATCCGTATATTAATAGCAAAACCCGAATATATCAAGGAGAAAGGGGGGATAAGAGAGGCAGTTGGACAAAAAAATATAACCCATGTCATGGTCAATGAGGTTCGGTATGCCAAGGTTAAAGAAGCCATGAAAGAAGAACCAGAGGAGGCTAAAAGCAAGGGTACAGGAGTAGAGTCAGGCGCAGGCGGGGGTACTACTGGTCAGCCAGTGGCTAAGAATGTCAGAAAAAGGATAGGCATTAAAGAATATAAAGCCCTTGAAAAGAAACACAGAGAAGTCTTGCGTGATAAAGAGAGGGTAGATAACGTTATTAGAAATATCGCTGAGGGACTGGTCGTAGTAGATTCAGACGGCAATGTCCTGCTTATGAATCCTGCTGCTGAGAGGCTGCTTGGTATATCTCAAAAAGAAGGCGTAGGTAAAAAACTGACTGATAATTTGAGTCAGGGGCAGATGTTGGCATTGGCAAAAGGTCGGACGGATGAGAGTGCAGAAGGGGGATTGCATGAGATTGAATTGGCAGGTTCGGATGAGTCTACCAAAAGGGTGCTGCGGGCAAGCACAGCAGTAGTTGAAAACCAGGATGGCAAAACTGTTGGTATGGTGTCAGTCTTAAGCGACATTACAAAACAGAAAGAAATCGATAAATTAAAGTCTGACTTTATTTCCAATGTATCACATGAACTAAGGACACCGCTCATTGCCATTGAAAAGGCTATCTCGCTGGTAATGGGTTCGGATTCAGGAACTCCAGATGACGAGAGAAAAAAATTCCTTGAAATCGCCCATCGTAATCTTGATAGACTGACCAGATTAATTAATGATTTATTAGACATATCAAAGATAGAGGCAGGGAAGATGAAATTGAATCCAGTCCCTGGGGACTTAGGCGATGTCATCCAGCATGTACTTGAGACGCTGGCTCCATGGGCTAAACAGAAAGATATAAGATTGGAGAAATATTTACCTGCGTACAGGGTAGAAATTTTTATGGATGCAGACAAGATTATACAGGTGCTTACAAACCTTATTGGCAATGGCATCAAATTTACCCATAAGGGCGGCAGGGTGTTTGTAGAGGTAACATATAGACTTCCGGATGAATTATTCCCTAAGACATCAGTTCAGGTTACAATCCAGGATACTGGCATAGGCGTTGCTCAGGAGGATATGAGTAGAATATTTGATAAATTTGAGCAGGTAAAAGGCGTCCATTCGTCAGGGATAGGAGGCACAGGGCTTGGCTTGCCCATTGCAAAAGAGATTATTCAGATGCACGGGGGTAAACTCTGGGTAGAAAGTACAGAGGGAAGCGGCAGCAAGTTTATATTCCTGCTGCCTAAGGAAGAAGGAAAGGATACTATAAATGAAGAGTAACGTAAGGGTATTATTGGTTGATGATGAAGTAGATTTTCTTGATATGATGGCATTCTGGCTCAAGCAGCAAGGCTACACGGTCCAGACTGCATTGGATGGGGAATCTGTCATAAAATTGGTCAAAGAAGGCGCCGGTGATATAATTTTCTTAGATATAAATATGCCTGGATTAGACGGGATAGAGACGCTTCGCAGGATAAGGAAATTCAACACTGATATACCCGTAATAATGGTAACTGCATTTGGTACAGAAGACAGAATAAAAGAGTCTCAGGACCTTGGCATATCGGGTTTTTTCCCAAAGGATAAGGATTTTTTAGAGGCTGCTACGATGATTGAGGCGGTCTTAAAGACACATAAGGGACTGCGGAAGGGGTAGGGGTTACTTCAATGTGATGATATATTCCTTATCATCATTACCCAGCACCACATGGTCATTATAAATCTTTTTTACTCTCATCCCCCCGATGGTTTGTCCTTCTTCTATGATATTGTTATTGATAACGGCTAATAATTTCCCTTCCCCTCTGATTATGCCTGTGAGATTGGGTAGAGGCTCTGTTTCATGCGGCGGCTCTTCCAGCACAGGGTCTTGAGCTACTGCTGCCGTATCCTTAGAGACCGGAATAGTAGTGATTTCTACAGCCTTTTCTTTCTTTTCGCGAAGTGATATAAAATATAAAGATGCAATCAATCCGGTAAGGATGATTATCAAACCTATCCGCCTTACAGTGCGCGGGGAAAAGTTAGCAGGATTTCTCTCATCATTTGCCTTCTTTAAGGCATCATTTATTATACTCATTTTCTAACCCTCTATCTCCTTGATGCATCTTTGAATAATATTACCTGTGATATCCATGGTCTCCATTACGTATCCTGCCAATAAAGCCCTGTCGCAGAGAATGTTGATAAGCCTGGGCACTCCTTTGGAATGATTGAATATCTCATCTATTGCATTATCATGGAACGTGATACCCCCGTCCGAACCTGCCACTTTAAGCCGGTGAAATATATATTGTGCTGCCTCACTCCTTTCCAGAGGTGGTATATGGTATCTGATGCTTATCCTCTGGCGAAGTTGTTTAAGAAAAGGGGAATTAAGTTTTTCCCTTAACTCTGGCTGGCCTACGAGCACTATCTGGAAGAGTTTTTCCTTTTCAGTCTCAAGATTAGATAATAATCTCACCTCTTCCAGTGTGGTATTTTTCAGGTTCTGCGCCTCGTCTATAATCAAGACCACGTTATTGCCTAAGGATAGCTCTCTAATAAGAAATTTATTCAATGATGCCAGGAGGGATAATTTGGTATTCTTTTTTGTTCGGATACCAAAGTCTTCCACTATAGCTGATAATAGTTGAAGCTCAGGCAGTCTGGAATTGAGTATAAACGCAGTCCTGGTATTTTTATCTAACTGATTTAAGAGTGCCCTGCACAGGGTGGTCTTGCCGGTCCCGATATCGCCTGTAATCGCTATAAACCCCTTTCGTTCCCTTATGCCGTAGAGGAGATAAGATAATGCTTCCTGATGACACTTACTTAAATAAATAAAGTTAGGGTCAGGGGTTATATTGAAAGGATTCTCTTTCAGCCCATAGAATTTTTCATACATACTACAAGATTATAACAGACCCAATCAAAAAATGTCAAGAATAAAAATAAATCTTTTTATGTAAATCTTTTTATGTAATACCAATATGATAATGTCCTATTTAGCCAATTTAGAAATGTCCTATTTTA
>CAYVEO010000004.1:59523-66611 GCA_964449965.1 uncultured Planctomycetia bacterium | reverse complement strand
GGCTGCATCAGCACATACCCTACCCCATGAGAGATAAAAAGCCATGGCGCCTCATCCACGACAATTTCTTCTGCCTTTCGGTAAAGTTTTACCCTTTCGTCAAAGTCAGTCAGGTGTAAAGCCTTCTCAAACAACCTGTCAAATTCCTCATTGCTGAACCTTGTTGAATTTGGACCTTCAGGTGAAAAATTCTTAGAATAGAATAGTGCCAGAAAGTTTTCAGGGTCAGGATAATCAGCAACCCAGCCCATCCGAAAAAACTGCGGAGTCCCCCTGTCAACCGAATCTAAATGCTGCGGCCATGAGACAATGCTTAACTTTACTTTGATGCCCGCCTTTTTCAACTGGTCTTGTATTGCCTCTGCCACATCTTCAAGTGTAGTCCCGCCGGAATTCAACTGGAGTGTAATCTCACCCAGTCCCTCTCCATTTGGAAACCCTGCCTTTGCCAGAAGTTTCTTTGCCCTGGCTGGTTCATAACCATACCCCTTTAACTCTTTGTTAAAGCCCGGCATTTCCGGGGGTAAGACGCCTTTCGCCGGAATGCCCCTTCCGTTTAAAATATTATCTATAATAGATTGTCTGTCAATCGCATAATTAAATGCCTGCCTCAAATCCCTATTTGTCCCAAGCGGAGATTGAGTCATCATAAAGCCATAATAACCTGTGTCTAAACTTGATGATTTAATCAATTGATACTTCTGATATTTGGGGGTGAGTTTATTATCTTTGGTCATCACCAGACCCCATACCTCAGGAGGAATACCGCTAAAATCAAAATTACCCTTATCAAATTCCATGAATGCAACTAAGTTATCCCGTAGTATGCGAATATTTATTTCATTCAAATAAGGTAATGGTATCCCATCCTCGTCCCTTTCCCAATAGTCAGGATTTTTTTTCAAAATCACCCTCAATCCCGGTGACCATTCTTCCAGCCTGAACGGGCCTGTCCCTACAGGATGTTTAAAGAAATCCCTGCCATAATACTCTACAGCCTCTTTAGGGACCACCCATGTATAGGACATAGCTATAAGGTTTATAAAGGGTGCAAAAGGGTGTGTCAATTCTATCTGGAATGTCCAATCGTCAAGGACCTTAAACCCTTCCACTTCCTTGATTCTGCTTTCTCTCTTTTCCTTCTCTGCAAGGATATTCTCCTCTCTGTATTCATTGGCGCCCTTAATCTTGCCGTTAAATAGCCACCAACCAGTGGATAGTGTATTGGCATTTGTTATCCTTTCAAACGAATATTTAATGTCACTCGCCACCAGATTTCTTCCCTTTCCACCGGGAAAAGAGGGGTCATCCTGAAATTTGACGTCCCGCCTAATCTTGAATGTCCACACCTTACCATCATCAGTAACGCTCCATGACTCTGCCAATGACGGTTTGATTTTAAGTTCATTGTCAAATTCCACCAACCCATTATATATCTGCTCTGCGATTAAACCTGATGCAGTATCGCCTACGCGTGCAGGGTCAAGGCTCCTCAGTTCCCCTGTAAGTGCAACGCGCAGCACCCCGCCTCTTTTACCCGTCTCACCTGTCCCTTGAGGTGCAATTTTTCTCTCTCCACAACCTCCGATAACAATACAAAGGAGATATATTGCCACTACA
This sequence comes from uncultured Planctomycetia bacterium, assembly GCA_964449965.1. Classification (GTDB taxonomy): domain Bacteria; phylum Omnitrophota; class Gorgyraeia; order CAYVEO01; family CAYVEO01; genus CAYVEO01. The sequence goes on along the minus strand of CAYVEO010000004.1, from coordinate 64,991 downwards.
AAAAGATAGGCACGCCGCCTATTTATTTTGTCATTAAGATACGATAACATCCTTTCTTCCTCCTTTTATAGGGAGAGGATTGAAGGTGGGGTATAATTCTCCTATCACCTCTCTTTGTATGGCAATAAGTTTATTTATCCCATTTTCTGCCAGTGCTAATAATCTCTGCAGGTCATCCTTTGCGAATGGTTCCTTCTCAGCAGTTCCCTGAACTTCTATAAACTTCCCTCCGGACATCATGACCACGTTCATATCAACCTCTGCCCTGGAGTCCTCTTCAAAGGCGAGGTCTAATATAGGCTCGCCATTCAATATACCTACACTCGTGGCAGCAACAAAATCGTGAATAGATATTTTATCAATTATGCCATCTTTTTTTAATCTCTTGAGTGCCAATGCCAATGCTACAAACCCGCCTGTAATACTGGCAGTCCTTGTCCCTCCGTCTGCCTGTATGACGTCGCAATCTACCCAGAGCGTCTTCTCTTTCAGGCTCATCAAATCTATGGTAGCCCTTAATGACCTGCCTATCAACCTCTGTATCTCGTGGGTCCTGCCGCCAACCCTTCCACTTGAAGACTCCCTTTGCATCCTCGTATCAGTTGACCTTGGGAGCATACTATACTCTGCCGTTATCCAGCCGCTGCCGGTATCCTTAAGAAACGGAGGAACTTTTTCTTCTAACGAGGCTGTGCAAATTACCTTAGTATTACCCAATTCAATAAGGCAGGAACCCTCTGCATATTTCATATAATCTTTTATGATATTGACTTTTCTTAAGTCGCTGCATCCACGCCTGTCATTTCTTGTAATCATCTATTTACTCCTTATTTTTACTCTAATTCAGCCCTGTACACCTTCCATACGCTGCCTTCCTTGCGTAAAGACACGTTAAATGACAGGCGAGACGCCTGTCCTACATCCGGACCGCCCGTTGCCCTGATATCCGCTACAAATGAAACCACAGACCGGTTATCTCTTACGTCTATTTTCATGTCCTTTATGGAGACTGATATATTATTGTATGTTTCAAATATGCTCTTCAAAAAGAATGCCACACCCTGATAATCCATTCCCAGATCATCAGAATAATCACTGGCAATATGCCACATACACCCGACTATATCCCTGTGTTCAACAGCCCTTTCTACAGAACGAAGGGTTTTCTTAACGCGAGATTCCTCACCTGTCCAGATATTCTGGACAACAATAAAAGCCGCGAGTAAGAATATTATGATAAAAAGTGTATTGAGCCATCCTTTATAATCAGTTTGCATTAACCCTTTCCTTTATCACCTCTTTCGCCTTGGCAAGGGCACGCGCCCTGTGGCTTATCCTGTTTTTTATGTCTGCTCCGAGCTCAGCAAATGTCTTACCGTATTCCGGAACTATAAATAACGGGTCATATCCAAACCCGAATGTGCCCTTACATTCAAACCCTATTATGCCTTTACATCTGCCATGCACTACTTTGATAAGCCCATCCTTATCTGCTATGGCTATGCTGCATCTAAACGAGGCAGTTCTTTTTTCTATCGGGACGCCATTCAAAAGTCTTAATAGTTTTGCAATATTCTCAGCCATCGCAGCCTTATCCCCTGCAAACCTTGATGACCTGACGCCGGGTTCCCCGTCTAAAAAATCTACTTCTAATCCAGAATCATCTGCCATTGTAAGATGATGAGTCTCTTTTGCAACTGTGACGGCTTTCTTTATTGCATTTTCGTCAAAATCCCTGCCATCCTCTTCTATCTCTGATATCCCGGGATAATCCTTTAAAGAGATGATACGGACATTCAGGTCTTTTAATATCTCTTTTATTTCAGATACCTTGTTTTGATTTCTCGTGGCAATAACAATCTCAGTCATCTATATCCAATTATTCTGTGCACTTGTGGAATGGTACGAACGTCTTTTAGCACAGATGAGGCATGGTTATAAAAATTGTTCAACTTCGTATGTGATGCTTTTGGGACACTGCCATAAGGCGTTACAGGTTGTATAACAAGAGGTATAGTTGGGGCAACACCTTGTATAATCCGGACCGCTTGTTTAAACTCATCTTTTTTTGTATCACCTGTCACAATAATCTTTATAAATACCTCACGCCTTTTGGCAATATTGAGAAACGCCTCATGTTCATCCCAGAATGTACTGTCATGCGTAGATGAAGGTAATTTTATATCCATCGCGATTATGTCCACCATATCTATTACTTTATTCAATGCACCAGGCAGTGTTCCATTAGTCTCAAGATAAGTCTTTAATCCCAGAGTCTTTAATTCTTTCAGCAATAGTTTGAGATATACAACATGCACTAATGGTTCACCACCTGTAAGAGAGACTGCTACTCGGTCTTTGAGGCACGAATTTATTCTATTAAGGACATCAGTCACGGAAAGTTCCTCATAAATAGAAGACACCGTATCACAATAGGCACACCTCATATTGCATCCATAGAACCTTACAAATATCTGCCTCTTGCCCAGATATAATCCCTCTCCTTGTATTGAAGAGAATATCTCAGAAATCTTTGTTTTCATCAATGCCTTTCACTGTAAACTGTACACTGTTATCTGTAAACTTTACTTTACCAATGGATCTTCCACCCCTGCTTCTCTAAAACCCTTTGCCCTCAATAGACACGAGTCACATTTCCTGCATGGGGTCTTCCCGCCTTTATAACATGACCATGTCATTTCATAAGGGACCCCTAACTTCATTCCAATTTTAATAATCTCTCCCTTACCCTTATCTATCAAAGGGGTCAATATCTTTATTCTTTTCCCCTCTGCCCCGGCCTTTGTCCCCAATCGGATAAGATTGTTAAATGCCCTGTAGAACTCTGGCCTGCAATCCGGATAACCACTAAAATCTAATGCATTCGCACCAATAAATATAGCCTGAGCCTTTATAGCCTCAGCCCAGGATAAGGCAAAACTCAGGAATATGGTATTCCTTGCAGGCACATATGTTATCGGGATACCTCCACGGGTTATTTTCTTTATATCCCTTCCTGCAGGAACTGCGATATTACGTGAAATAAGTGCGCTATCCCCCCATGGAAGTTTAATCCTTACAATTTTTGAATCACACCTACATGTTTGAGCAAGTTTTCTTGCACTCTTTATTTCTTTGGCATGACGCTGGCCATAATCAAATATCATACAGAATGGCTTAAAACCAGAATCTCTTGCTATATACAATGTAGTGGCAGAATCAAGCCCACCGGATAGTAATACAATTGCTTTTTTCATTTAAAATAAGTAGCACAGGAGGTATCCGTCTCCCAGACAGAAACCTTCTGGACATTCACCCCTTTATCTTTTAACTTAGAGGAAATCCGTGAATAGATGAAACTGGCAATGTTTTCAGAGGATGGGTTTATTTTCTTAAAAAAAATGAGATTATTCAGGTCCTTGTGGTCCAACTTCTCCAGGACCTTATTCAATTCCTTCTTAATATCCTTGAAATCCATAACAATTCCGAGCCTGTTTAAATCTTTTGACTCTACCACAACAGATACCTTCCAGTTATGACCATGTAGATTCTCACATTTACCAGCATAACCTCTTAATTTATGGGCAGCGCTGAAATCGGATATAACGGTTAATTCAAACATTTAAATTTTCCTTACAAAGGTTATCTTTTTACTTAAGAACCTCTCGCCTGTTAAAAGAAATTTTTTAGGTTCGTCACTCACATAAAATTTGCACACCGATTTTTTCCCTGTATAACCAGCCCCCTTTAACATCTCTTTCACCATCATTGCAGTCTGGTGTGCAGAATCCACTAATGTAACTTTTTTACCGAGAATATTTCCTATTATATGCTTTAAGAGGGGATAGTGGGTGCAGCCTAAAATCAGGGTATCTATACCCTTATCTTTCAATGGAGTAAGATACCTATTGGCAACCTGATATGTAATTTCATCATCAAGCCATCCTTCTTCTACAAGTGATACAAATAAGGGGCAGGCTTTAGTAAAAACAGAATAGTCCGGCGCTATTCTATGAATCTCTCTTTCATACGAACCGCTTGATATGGTGGCGCTTGTGCCAATAACGCCTATGCGCTTATTAGAACTTACACTCACTGCTTCCATAGCACCGGGGTGTAACACGCCGACTATGGGAAGTTTGAATCTTTTACGTAATGCGGGCAGGCTAAAACTTGAGGCTGTATTGCATGCAACTATCAGGAGTTTTATATTGAACCGCAATAATACTTCGGTATTCTCAACGGAAAATCTTATAATCGTATCTCTGGATTTGGTTCCGTAAGGGACCCTGGCAGTATCCCCGAAATACACAATATCTTCACCCTCTATATGCTCCAGGATTTCCTTTACTACACTTAATCCCCCGACCCCGGAATCAAATATGCCTATTGGTCCATTCATCACCTGGTAAACCCATTGGTTTTCTCGTAAATCTCCTTATAGGACGATATCCCGTTGGCTATCGCCTCTGCTAACATTTGCCTATAATAGTTGTTGCCAAGTCTCCTTTCCTCTTCCAGATTGGTAACGAATCCCACCTCTATCAGGACAGAAGGCATATTGGTAAACCTGAGGACATAAAACCTGGCGCTCTTAACCCCTCTATTCTTAACCATGGGCAGCCTGCTGTCTATGGAATTTAGGACATGTTGTGCCAATTCGGCTGATTCTGCCCTATTCTCCGTATAGACAATGTCCCACAGAGTTGCCTTTAATGTCTTGTCCATACTAATTGCTGAAGAGCCTTCAAATTCCAATGATGCGTTCTCAGCCGCCTCCAGTGCCCGGGCGTTTTCATCCAGTGCATCAGAAAGATAATATACCTCAGCACCCTGGTACCTCTTCATGCCGGCATTGGAATGTATGCTTACGAAGAAATCCGCATCCCTCTCATTGGCTATTTCTGCCCTTCTCTTCAATGAAATAAATTCATCAGAGTCCCTTGTCATTATCACCTCAAGTCCTTCAGATTCAAGTGCCTCTCTAACCATGCGTGCTATAGCAAGATTTATATCCTTTTCTCTTATCCCATTCTTTCCAAGCGCCCCGGGGTCTTTGCCGCCATGCCCTGCATCAATAACCACCCTTCTTACTTTATAAGTCATGGAAGGAAGAACCGGTCGCTCCGATAGAGTGCCTGTTTTTAAAATGCCTTTTAAAGTCTCTTCTGAAAAGGATAAAGGGACGAGTAGGACACTGCTCTTCAACTCCACCTTATTCCTTATCTTCTTATTCTTGCCATTTATCAGTATAATCTGGCTGTTGACACACAGCCTTATCTCATCGTCTCCCCTGCTCAGAATTGCCACCATACTTACAGGGTCCCAATCCAATTTTAGACCATGGGCATAGCAAACAGATGATAGAGGCACATACTTAACCCTGCCGATATGATACTCCTGGGCATTGAGGGATTCCTCGGTTCCGGATATAGTTACCCCATAGGCATGGACAAAAAATGATAATA